>JAEDMN010000168.1 GCA_016302985.1 Kiritimatiellia bacterium
CAGACCGACTATCATGATCTAAGCCAGTTCATCAAGAATAGCCATGAGGTTGCGCTTCTTGGGGTATTGTAGCCGTAACGATTCCAATAGCGATGTCCATTCAGATGCCTTGCCCAACACGAACAAGCACTGTTTAAGCAATGAGAGAGCATGACGAGCACATTCATAATCAGGCATATCTTCGCAAATGCTCTCATCGACAAGATGACGCAGAACTTTCACGGCCTCATGCGGATAGACGCGAGACAAACGATCCGACAGCTCGAGATCAAACTTGTACGGCTCGTATCCCCATCGTCTGCCAATCGATTTTTCCGAATTTTTCAAATAGTATTTCGCGGCATCAGCAAGTCGGCATTCGCTCAATGCAATCTGTGAAAGTAACCGCCACTTCCCTGCCAACTCAAGCTTCCGTATGGCATCTGCACGAACTTGTTCTGTCTTGCCCATGGCCATGGCAACTTCTTTCAGCGACACATAGCTCGACAAGGTTTGATTACGAACAAAGTCACCCCACCGCAACTCAAACTCTCGTTCATACCGCCCCTGCGCCACGTCCAGATTTGCAAACCCACATTTCAGCACTTCAACCTTCGCCTTATCAACCTCAGCATCTCCTAATGCACGCTTATAGATCTCTCGGGCTTCTGCGCAGGCTTCATGAGATAATGCATCCTCGATCAAGTAGGCATAATCTTTCTTCCTCTTTGCCTCGGTGCGCAGCGTTTTCTGGCGTTCTTCAATCCTTCCTGACTTCTTTAACGCCAAAAGACAAACTCGACGATTTGACTTCTTATAGTGTTCGGCTATCTTTTCCCAGACCTCCGGCGTTGCCGTTTTGTTCTTTTCAAGAACAAGTTCTTCCGCATCAGTCAGAAAGTAGATGTCTTTGGGGACGACACCGAGTGCCCAGTCGATTAACTCAATATGATGGTCATTCTTCTTAACCGCCGCCTTAACCAGTTTCTGCGCCCAATAGCGAACCTGCCCGGCGCAATCGCCCTCGTCATTCGAGTGCTCAATCTGACGCTTTGCCTTCTCGAGGAGAAAATCAACCATCGGCAAAATGTCCTCGACATCGGCATCCTTTACGAAGGCAATGACAGGTTCGTAAAGAACGCCATAATCCGCACGTATGCCTTTTCGATTCCATGGATCGTACCAGCAATCCTTTTTGGCAGCCCGCACAATGGCTGATTCAAGAGCCTTTTTAAGTGGCGCGATCTTTCGCTTGTGAATGCGAGCCAACTCACGCATGACAGACTGCGATACATCATCAAGATACATCCGTGTCCTCACAGTTCCATTGATTTATCCGACTGTCCCAAATGTGAAATTACCTCCGTATGACAATGCGGACATCGCAATGGCCGACCAAAGAACAATTGCCAATACCGCCGAGTCGGGCCATTACAACGGATACCATGCCAGAGCCAATAACCTTCCTCAATCCGTTTTCCACAATGAGGACAAATAGTCTTTTCGTAAGCTGCCCAAATAAAAGGGAAAGCCACGACAAGCATGAGGACGACTCCGACTATCCCCACAGGCAAAACAACTGGAATGGGCATAGTATATTGCTCAAACTTCACCGCAGCTATAGGCATACCGATAAGAATGAGCAAGACCAGAGTGTACCCGACAATGGTCAAGATGCGAAACTGATGCAATTGTCGCATGAATGAGGTCTTGTTCATTTCAACATCAATCCTTCACCTGGTTTAAACGTCACTAACGTGATCCGAAGTTTCGTATTCGGGATTCGCAACCAACTCTCTTGTACTTGGCGAGTAACGGAACCAGCGGACTTCCATCACATGATCGTGAATGATGTAATAGACCGTGTAATTCCTAACTTGTATGGTGTAATAAGGTTGCCTAACGTCCGGCGGACGATATTGCGGCGCAGTGACAAGCGGATGCGCAAGCGTTCTGTCTATCGCCTCGTAAACATCAGCGACCAACTTGTCTGCCGCTTCCGGGTTGCGCAGATGCAATTCGATGTAGGCGGCCGCCCGGTCAAGTTCGTCGACGAACGTCGGACGGATATCAAGCGTGAACTTTTCTCCGAGCATCACGACGTTCCTTGAGAATCTTCAACGACTGTGCGCGTGTGTAATGGCGCGGATCATTCTCACACAGCGCATCGGCACGGTTGAGTTCAGACATAACCGGGTCATTGAGATGCTTATAGGTCTCATAGCTCATCGTAACCATGCAACCATAGCCATTGCGGGTGAAGATCACGGGCCTTCCACCCTGCACATAGTCCGCAATCTCCGCAAACTTGTTGCGCAAGTCCGAAATCGGACGAATGTCAGAATCAATTGTTCTCGTTGCTGCCATCTTCGTCTCCTGTCTTTTGATGATTAGTATTTTATCATAATTGCGATACTTTGCACAAACACCTGGAAAGAAAATCGTCTTTTTCAGGACTGGAGCGGGTTGGTGCTCGAAAAACGTGGGTGCGGGAGATAGGTGTCTCTCGCAAAACGAAAACCAAACAGAAAGGTCAATGGACATGAACTGTATGCGGATCGATCCGAACTACACAACAAGCAAAAATGGCAAGCACCGCAAGGAACTGAAGGCCGTCTTGCGTAGCATCTACGACACTCTCGGGCACTATCCCGGCTACCGCACGATCATGACTGCGCTGCACGAGCGCGGCTACAAGTGCGGTCAGCAAATGGCGCGCGAACTCCTGCGGACGCTCTGGTACGAGGACGAACAATCAACTCGCAACACGCGCGAACTTGTCCACTGTTGCACTCGCAACACCACACCCCGTCCAGCCAGTGGGATCGTGTTACAGTGTTGCGAGTTTGACAGTGTGCGAGTTCGGTTTTCAAGATTGAAAACCGTGGCGGAGGGTGAGAGATTCGAACTCCCGGAACCTTGCGGTTCAACGGTTTTCAAGACCGCCGCGATCGACCACTCCGCCAACCCTCCAGGTACGCACATGCGCCAACGGGGATAGTATACACTATTTCGCGGGCGGCCGCCAGTCGGGGGCGACGTCGTAGCCGGCCTCGACCGCGAGCTGGCGGTCGTCGTCGTAATCCGCGCCGGGCGTCGTGAGGAGCGGACCCGCGATGCCGGCGCTCATGCCCACGTGGACCGCCTCGCGCGCGGTCGCGTCGTCCAGGTCGCGGCGGCCGCCGGCGAAGCGCAGCGGCGTCGCCGGGTTCACGAGACGCAGCAGCGCGACCGAGTCGAGCACGCGGTCGCGGTCCAGGACGGGACGGTCGCCGAGCGGCGTGCCGGGAATGGGATGGAGGATGTTGACGGGGATCGACTGCGGCGCGACCTCCTTCAGGACGAACGCGAACTCGACGAGCTGTTCGTCCGTCTCGCCCATGCCGAGGATGCCGCCGCAGCAGACCTCGAGCCCCGCCGCGCGCGCGGCCTTCAGCGTCGCGAGCTTCTCCTCCGGCGTGTGCGTCGTGCAGAGGTCGCCGAAATGCGAGGGCGCCGTCTCGAGGTTGCAGTGGTAGCGGGAGAGCCCCGCCTCCTTCAACTTGCGCAGGTCGGCTTCGCCGACCAGCCCGAGCGAGGCGCAGAGGTGAACGCGCGTGCGGCGCCCCATCTCGCGCAGCGCGGCGCAGATCTCGTCCACCTGCTCCGGAGTCTGCGCGCGGCCGGACGTCACGAGCGCGAAGCGGGAGACGCCGTTGGCCTCCGCGGCCTGCGCCGCGGCGACCGCGGCCTCCGTGCCGATCCAGCCGTGGTTCTCGCAGCCGGTCTTCCAGTGCGCGGACTGCGCGCACCACCTGCAGTTCTCGGAACAGCGGCCCGACCGCGCATTGACGATGCCGCAGAAGTCGAACCGGCGCGGCGTGCAGGACGCGGTCACCGCGTGCGCGGCCGCGCGCAGGACCGCCCGGTCGCCCTTCAGCGCGGCGAGCGCTTCGGCCGGCGTGATGCCGCCCGCCCGCGTCGCCTGCGCGACCAGTTCCTTCACCTGCGTCTCTCTGTCCGTCTCCGCCATTTCGCCTCCGGGTTGAAAAAGGCCGCCATTCTAGCACCCGCTCCCGCACCCGTCAAATCGGAAGGCCCGGCATCGTCGACACGCGGAGTCCTATCCGTTTGGTGAAGGGACGGTCTGCGCCAGGCGGGCAAATGCGCGTTTCAACTGGACGGTCGAACCGCAGGAGGAAAGGGAGACGCGGAGGAACGGCGCATCGGCGCCATGGCCGACATGGAAACGATCGGAATGGCAGACGCGCAGACCACGGGAGAGGAGATCGCGCTCGACCTCGGGTCCCCGCCCCGCCGTACCAGGCAACGGCACGGTCCGGAACAGGGTCCGCGCGTCCCCACCCTTCAACGCGGGAAACGCCTGCCCGAAGATCCGGTTCGCCTCGACAGCGCGACGCGCCTTCTGGCGGAGGACCTCCTCCGCGGCACCCGAGAGGACAAGTTCGGCCATGATTTCGGTGTCGAGCGCGCTCGCCTTGATCGCGAGGTGGTGGAGGCCCTGCAGCATCCGCTCGCGCATCGCGGACGGGAAGGCCACGCAGGCGGACCGGAGGCCGGGCGCGACCAGCCGCGTCGAGCCGGAAAGATAGACCGTCCGTTCCGGCAGGCGCGCGAAAAGCGTGCGGTGCGGGGACGGGACCAGGCTCGCGTCGTCCTCGAGGACGAGCAGTCCGCGCCGCCGCATGACATCGGCCAGACCGTCCCGGCGCGCCGCGGGCATCGTGACCGCCGTCGGGTTGGCGCAATTGGGCATCAGGAACACGCCCTTCAGGTTCCGCCGCCGCGCCGCGTCGTCCAGCGCCGCCGGCAGCATGCCATCCGCATCGCCCCCCACGGGCACGAGGCGGATGCGCGCCAGACGCGCGAGGTCGATGAAGTTCGCGTATGTGAAGGCGTCCGTCGCCACGGCGTCGCCGACCTGGAAGACGGCGAGCAGCACGGTCGAGAGCGCGCCCTGCACGCCGGGAAAGATTGCAATGTTTCGCCCGTCGGCGTCGACGCCGCGGCGGGAGAGCCAGTGCCGGCCCGCGGCACGGTGCCGCGCGAGGCCGTCGCGGTCACGGTAGGAGAAGAGCCCTTCCGCGGCGTCCCGCGCGAGGACGCGCCGTGCGGCCTCGACCACGGTTCGCGCGCCGATTTCGGGAAAGGCCTGAACGACGCCGAGGTCGAAGGCGTCCGCCGCGTCCGCACACTCGTCCACGCCCGGCAGCGCGGCGACGAACGTGCCGCGCCCCGTGACGCCGTAGATGAGGTTCTTCTCGCGGCAGACGTCGTAGGCACGCGTGACGGTCGTGAAGTTCACGTCGAGGTAGTCCGCCAGCTCGCGCTGCGGCGGCAGGCGCGTCCCCGGCGGCAGCGCGCCCGACGCGATGTCCCGCTCCAGCCGCGCGGCGAGGGCGAGGTACACGGGCCCCGGCCCCAGCGTCGCGCGCGACGGAGCCCAGCTCATCGGATAGTGCTCGAAGGAATTGACCGGCATCTATATTGCCATCCATACAATTCGTGGTTTGTATGCAGTATACCACATGCGCTAGACTCTCCGCCAGCCGGACAGACAGGCCACCACCCCGCTTGGGGTTGCGCGCCGGCCTCCGGCGCGCGGGTCCACCTCCCGCGGACGCACCGGTCCCCGGTGCGCGCAGAAACAGAAAGGACAGAACCAATGAACGAAGACCGCAGCGAACTGAACCGCAACCTCGCCCAGATGCTCAAGGGCGGCGTCATCATGGACGTCACGACGCCCGAGCAGGCGAAGATCGCCGAAGCGGCCGGCGCCTGCGCCGTGATGGCGCTCGAGCGCATCCCCGCGGACATCCGCGCGGCCGGCGGCGTCTCCCGCATGAGCGACCCGAAGATGATCAAGGGCATCCAGGCCGCCGTCTCCATCCCCGTCATGGCCAAGTGCCGCATCGGCCACTTCGTCGAGGCGCAGGTGCTCGAGGCGATCGAGATCGACTACATCGACGAGAGCGAGGTGCTCTCCCCCGCCGACGACCGCCTGCACATCGACAAGCGGGCGTTCAAGGTGCCCTTCGTCTGCGGCGCCAAGGACCTCGGCGAGGCGCTGCGGCGCATCAACGAGGGCGCGGCGATGATCCGCACCAAGGGCGAGCCCGGCACGGGCGACGTCGTCCAGGCCGTCCGCCACATGCGCATGATGCAGGACGAGATCCGCCGCCTGACGTCCATGGCCGCCGACGAGCTCTACGAGGCGGCGAAGGAGCTGCGCGTCCCCTACGACCTCGTGCGCTTCGTCCACGAGAACGGCAAACTGCCGGTCGTCAACTTCGCGGCCGGCGGCGTGGCCACCCCCGCGGACGCCGCGCTCATGATGCAGCTCGGCGCGGAGGGCGTCTTCGTCGGCTCGGGCATCTTCAAGAGCGGCAACCCCGCGAAGCGCGCGGCCGCGATCGTCAAGGCGGTCACGAACTTCAACGATCCGAAGGTCGTCGCGGAGGTCTCCGAGGACCTCGGCGAAGCGATGGTCGGCATCAACGAGGGCGAGATCGAACTCCTCATGGCGGAGCGCGGCAAGTGAGAATCGGCGTCCTTGCCCTCCAGGGCGCGTTCATCGAGCACGAACGGCGCCTCGCCGAACTGGGCGCGGCGCCGTTCGAGATCCGCGAGCGGCGCGACCTCGACGCGCCGTTCGACGGGCTGGTCCTGCCGGGCGGCGAATCGACCGTGCAGGGCAAGCTGCTGCGCGACCTCGGCCTCTTCGAGCCGCTGCGCGCGCAGATCGCCGCGGGGTTGCCGACGTTCGGCACGTGCGCGGGGCTCATCCTGCTCGCGAAGGAGATCCTGAACGATCCGCTCGTCCACTTCGGGCTGCTGGACGTCGTGGTCGAGCGCAACGCCTACGGACGCCAGCTCGGCAGCTTCCATGCCGAAGCGCCCTTCGCAGGCGGCGCGCCGATCCCGCTCTCGTTCATCCGCGCCCCCGCCATTCGCGCGCAGGGGCCGGACGTCGAGACGCTCGCGACGGTCGACGGCATTCCCGTCGCCGTCCGCCAGGGGAACCTCCTCGCGACGGCCTTCCATCCGGAACTCGATCCGGACCCGACCGTCCACCGTCTCTTCCTCGGCATGGTTCACCAGGTCTCCGGCCGGTAGGCCTCAGCGGTCCGCGGTCCGCGCACGCCACGTCTTGTCAGGCGAGAGAAACGGCTGCGCGGGCGCGCCGTAGAGATCCAGGCGAATCCAGTCGAAGGACGAGACCTTCACCCCGTCCGGTGCGCCGTGCGCACGCGCGACGACGCCGAGGAGCAGGGGGCAGAGGGGTC
>JAEDMN010000169.1 GCA_016302985.1 Kiritimatiellia bacterium
CAGACCGGTCGGAACTAGAGCTTCTCCAGCGCGAAGGACACCGCGCGACGGAAGGCGACGGGCTGGCCGGGCACGGTCACGAAGAGGTGCACGGAGCCCTCGACCGTCTCGTGCGTCGTCACGGCGCCGAGCGACTGGAGGCGCGCATGGAAGTCGCGGCCCTGGTCGAGCAGGATGTCGTGCGCGGCCGCGAGGAAGTGGCAGGGCGGCAGCCGCTTCAGGTCGCCGTCCGCCGCGCACGCGGGCGAAACGAGCGGATTGCGGCGGTCCTCCCCGGCATAGGCGAGGCTGCCCGCCTCCATCAGCGCCGCGTCCAGTCCGTAGCCGCGCCCGTAGCGGATCCAGGAATCGCCGCCGTCCGCCCACGCGCAGGTGACGGGATAGTAGAGCAGCAGCGCGCGCGGCATCCGGTCCGCGGGACTCGTCAGCGCGACGGCGAGGGCGAGGTTGCCGCCCGCGGAATCGCCGCCGAGGGACACCCGGTCCGCCGAACCGCCCCATTCGGCGGCATGGTCCATCGCCCAGGCGACCGCCCCGCGGCAGCCGGCCACGACGGCTTCGGGACGGTTCTCCGGCGCGAGCGGGTAGTCGTAGGCGAGCACCGCGACCCCTTCCCGCGCGACGGCCATGCAGTAGGAACTGCAGCTGTTGACGCTGCCGAACACCCAGCAGCCGCCATGGAGGTAGACGAGCGTCCGCTCGGCCTTTCCTGATTCGGGCAGGTAGAGGCAGAGGTCCTCCCGCACCATCCGCCGCGTCACGCCGGGCAGAAGCGGCTTCTCGACGTCGCGGGACGCGCGCACGCGCGCCAGGGCGGACGGGTTGCCCCCGACGGCCTGCAGCACCGCGTTCGTCTGCGTCTTCTGGACGCCCAGCGGCTGCCCGCCCAGGAAGCGGTCCCCCTCGTCGCCGCGTTCCTCCGGCGCGATCCGCCGGTCGAAGCGCGTGCCGACCGTCTCCAGCAGGTCCCGCGCCAGGCGGTAGGAGGACTGCGCGTCCTCGACCACCAGGTACTCGTCCACCGTGTGCGGCAGGTAGCCGCCGTTGCCGAAGTCGAAGCAGACGAGGTCCGTCCGCGCCATGATGCGGACGATGTCGGTGTTCGCCTGGTGCTCGAACATCGTCACGCCATGCCGCGCGCAGACGTCCTTCAGGATGTCGTCGAAGAAGGCCTTCGGGAACATCTTCAGCCGGCGGCAGGACGAAGCCGCGCGGTCGCGCTCGCGGCAGTCCAGCGTCAGCGCGAAGGAGACGTCGTCGAGGAACGCATAGTCCATGTCGGCCGAGCCGAGGAGCCCGAGCTCCTCCTCGACGAAGAACACGGCCTTGCACTTCGGCAGGTCGTCCGCGACCGCGAGGGCGATCGCGCAGCCGAGCTTGTCGTCCGCGCCGATGCCGGTACCCTTCGCGCGCAGGATCGTCCGCCCCTGCTCGGTGACCGTCTCGACCAGCTCCAGCCGCCGGTCCTCCGCGACGGCGGACGCCTGGTCGTCGAAGACGGTGTCCAGGTGGTTGACGAGCAGCGGGTAGCGCTCGCCCGGGTCCAGCTCGCCCTTCACGAGATACAGGTTCCCGCGCGCGTCGCGCCACGTGCGCATCCCGCGCGCCGCGGCGAACGCCTCGACGTACCGCCGCATCCGCTCCTCGTGCCTCGAGCACGACGGCACGGACATGATGTCGCGGATGAATTCCCTCGTCAGGTTCATTTGACCTCCACAATGCGCAGTTCGCCGAACGGGAAGCGTTCCTTCGCCTCCGCCCGGACACACAGCCGTCCGCGGATCTCCGCCGCGGGGACGGCACACGCCAGCATTTCCGATTCGCCGAACCGCGGCACGGCGCGCGTCAGCGCCTGCTCGGCCACGATGCGCCCCGTCCCCTCCACGCGCACGACCAGCCGCACGGCGCCCGCTCCGTCGCCGGCGGTCCAGGCCGCGGGGCCGGGATTGCCCAGCTGCGCGCGGAGGCGCAGCGAACCGTCCTCCCCGCGCCGCGTCTCGAAGACGTCGAAGTCGGCGTCGAGGTACTTGGCCGGCATCCGCCCTTCCAGCGGCACGTCGCCCAGGGCGACCGCGGGGCAGTCCGCGCTCGTGAATGCCGTGCCCGCGAGCCGCACGCCGAGCACCCGCCCCCGCGCGCGCGCCGCGGCGAAGGCGTCCCTGCCCGCATGCAGCGCCGCGTCGTAGTAGCCGCCACCGGACGCGTCCCGGTCGAAGTCCATCCAGACGGACGGCACGGGCTTCGCGCGCGGCTTCAGGATCTCGGGCGCGTACCGCGCCAGGACCTGCAGCGGGGCGCGCGGCACGTCGTCCGGCCCCATGATGCCGAAGTCGCTGCGCTCGTCGAAGCGGTAGCCGCCCGGGAACCACCAGGGCGAAAAGCCGTTCGCCCCGCCGAACAGCCCCGCGCGGTAGAAACGTTCCGAATAGGCCGCGCAGTCCGCCAGGCGGTCCGGGTCGGTCGCGCGGGACGGCCCGTCCCAGGCGTTCCTCCCGAATTCGCTCCAGACGACCGGCTTGCCCCGCGAATAGGCGTCGACGTAGCGCGTGACCCACCCGATGGACGCCTCGCCGTCGTCCGTGTTGCCGAACTGGTAGCCCTCGGGCATCACGAAGTCGAGGTGGCGCACGGGACCGTTCAGCGCGAAGTCGTGCGGCAGCGTGTTGCCCTGGCGGAAGCTCTGCAGCTGGCGGGGCGCGAGGCCGCGCAGCGTGCGCTTCAGCACGTTCCACCGCCGCGCCGTGTAGTTGTCCATGAAGCGGCGGTAGGCCGCCATCGCCTTCCGCCACGCCGCGTCCTGCGCGCCCGTGAACGCGGCGTCCGGCGGGGACTTCAGGAAGCCCTTCGCATCGCGTCCCGGGTCGACGCCCCAGCACTGCACGGCGTGCGCGACGGACCCGTACTGCTCCTCGGTCCACCGCTGCCAGGCCGGATCCAGCGCCCCGCGCCGCTTCCCGTTGAAGACGTAGTTGCCCGGCTCCCAGATGGTGTCGAAGGCGAAGACGGTCGCGTCCCCCGCCACGCCCGTCTCCCGCAGGAAGGCCGCGAGCTCGTCCCGCATCTCCGCGTTGAACGCCAGCGGGTTCGCGCAGTGGAGGAAGAGGTTCACCCGCACGCCGGCCTCGCGGCAGATGCGGAGGACGTCGCGGAGGTTGCGCGGACCGGCCGCGCGGGAGGCCTGGATGGAGAGCGCATTGCCGCCGCACTTCACGAAGTTCGCGACGTCCTTCTTCACCAGGTTCGGCGAATACCAGCCGTCCGCCATCCAGCGGTCCCAGTAGTCCGCCTTCTCCGTGCCGGCGGAGTAGTTCGGCCAGAAGTTGATGCAGACCGGGTACCAGGGCCTCCCGTGCAGCAGGAAGTCGCCGTCGCGCACCGCGACGAAGTCCTCCGCCGCGTCGGGTTCCGTCCGCACGACTGCGAAGTCGTGCTCGACCGCGTCGTCGCCGTCCAGCACGGCCTTCACGCGGTAGACCGCGGGCCGCGCGGGCGGCGTCCAGGTGAAGGAGACGCGGCCGTCGCGGAGCAGGTCCGGACCGAACACGCGCCGCACCTGGACCGCGCCGGCGCGGTCCGTCACCGCGAACTCGAGCGATTTCGGCGTTCCGCGCCAGCTCGCGCCGAGCGTCACCGTCTCGCCGGGCAGGTAGGAGAATTCGCGCGTGCCCGCCTCGAAGAGCAGCGCGCCGGACGCGAGCGTCGCCTTCGCCCGCGCCATCCGCGCCTTCACGTCGGGATCGGCGAGCTCCTCCGCGCGACGGTAGCCGAACAGCGCGACGGCGCGTTCGGGGCGTCCCGGACGCCGCTCGAGCAGGATCGCCTCGGCGGCGTTCGCGAGCCGCTTCATGCGCCAGACGTTGTTCCGGCCGAAGCCCTCGCCCGTCGGCCGGTCCAGGTAGCACACGCGGCCGTCCTTCACGTAGGTCTTGTATTCGGGCCAGACGCCCTCGACCGCAGGCAGCGCGGAAAAGGCGAGCGCGCCCGTGGCGAGTCCCGGCACGGGGTTGCGCGTGCTGCCGAAGAGACGGATGTGGAACGCGCCCGCGCGGCCGGACATGCGCGGCGTGTACTGTTCCGAGACGCCGAACGAGTAGCGGACGATTTCGCGCGGCTTCAGTTCGGCCTTCCCCACGAAGTCGCCGGCGGACAGCACGACGTGCCGCCAGTCCCGTCCGAGCGGAATCGTCGCGAACCAGCGTCCGCCCTTCCCGTCGTTCAGCTCGAGCTGCAACTGCGCGCCGTCGGCCTCGCTGCGCGCCTCGAGCACCAGCAGGTCGTCGCCTTCCGCGTAGGGCCGGGCGCGCTGGTAGTGGAGGTCCCACTGCTTCAGCGGGCCGCCGGTGCGGATCGCGATGGACCGCCCGTCGGGGTCCGGGGCCAGGCTCCCGCCCTTCGCCGTCAGCCAGCCCATGTGGTGTTCGAAGCCCTTCAGGTCGAAGCCGCGGTCCCCGCCCAGCAGGACGTGCCCGGCCGGGAGGGCGTCCATCCGCGCGCGCGCCGCGGAGAGTGGCAGCCATTCGCCGTTCCAGTCCACGCGGCGGTCGCAGAGCAGCGGCCCGCCGACGACGACCGCGGGACGGCCCGCGTCGATCTCCGCGATTGCCTGACGCGCCGTCTCGAAGTCCACCGTCGCCGCGTCCTCGACGACGAGCGGCTCGACGGCCCCTGCGCCCGAGGCCAGTAGCAGCGCGAAGACGGCCGGAATGAATGGCGTTCTCATGCGGGTAGTGTATCAAAACTCGTCCGAATGCCGCGCGGGCGACCCGCGCGCCGCATCGGGAACCTGGGCCGTCGAAGAATCCCGCCCCTACAAAAACGGCGCGGTCTGTGGTAAGATGTGGGGCACAGGCCTGGAACCTGGCAAATGGGAAAGACTGGACAATGAAACCGTACATCCTGATCGCGATCCTCGTGATGATCGTCGCCGCCGAACTGTTCTGCAGCTTCAAGGAAAGGCAGTGGCGCGTCGCCGCCGAAAACCGTCTCGCCGACGCGTCGGCGTGCACGACGAAGTCCCAGGAGGCCCATCGGGACCTGCAGGCGAGGGCCGAGGCCCTGCAGGCGCAGGCCGGCGACCAGTTGGCGAAAATCAAGGCCCTGCAGGCGCAGATCGACGCCCAGCAGTCGAGGCTCGAGACCATCGGCAAGCAGAACCGCGAGGTGCTGGACCGCTATGTCGCGACGGCCCTCAGGCTCAAGGCCGCCGAGGCGGAACTCGCGCAGCTGAAGGCCGCGGCCGCGCCGCAGGCCGAATGACCGGCCCTGCGGACCACATCGTTCGCCGCCGCGGCTTGGCGGCCCACGCCAGGTACGAAATATCGTGATTGTTTGCAGCGTAAGGAAATTTGATAGACCATGGCTGAAATGAAGTCTGATGTTGTGTATCTCAAGGATCTTGTGAAGCGGCTTGATGGCGCGACGCTTCGCGATGTCGCCGGGTTGGGGCTGAAGATACAAGGCTGGGAATGGTGCGACATGGAGGAGTTGGTCGATCTTGTTGTGGAACATGTGACAAAAGATCCTCTGAAGGCGTTGCGGTATGATCTTGTCCTTCTTCCGCTTGAATTGCACGAGGCTTACGACGAGATGGTCGCCGGCGAAGCGGTCGAAGTTTCGGCTGACGATGAATTCTTCGAGTGGTATGCCGAGGCGTTCTATTTGGACCTGAAACAAGTTGGAGGGCGTGCAAGCAAGCGGTATGTCTGTCGAATGGCCGAGGAAGTCCGCGCGGCCGTCAAAGCGAATCCAGATGTGTATGAGCGGTTGCTGGAACTGAATGAGGACTTGCTCCTCTATGTGAATAGCGCGGCTGTCTTGTATGGATACGTGACATACAAGGAGATTTGCGATCTTTACTGCCGGTGGAACGACGACGGTCTGGTCGACGAGCAAATGGTTGAGCTTGTCGCGGAGGATGGTTTGGAATTCGAGCCGGAGTATCTCATACATCACGGATGTATCTGCAATATTGAGAATGTTCGAGGGTATGATATCGATCGCGAGGTTGAGCTCTTTCTTAAAGAACGGGCTGATAAGCCGAGGTGGTATCCTGAGACAGAAGACGAGTTCCAGAATTGGTGCGACGAGACGACTCATCTCGAATCAGAATCGGCGAAGGCTTTTGCCGATTTTCTGAAGAATCATGGGTTTCAAAATATTAAGCGACGCGACGAGCTCATGTTGGAGATCATTGCGCGGCATCAGATCGGCGAGGAAGTCGGAAGCATTGTCTCGTCGGTCTCTGAACGGTGCAAGATTAAGACGAGAAGCGAAGGAGTGGAATATGCGGCGTTGCTCGGGAATTTCATGAACAACATTCGACTGCGTACGAACAATGGCTGGACGCCAGACGAACTGTTTGCCAATTCATCCGTTCAGAACGCCAATGCTCCTTTCGTCCGGACGCATCCGACGGTCGGGCGTAATGCTCCGTGTCCGTGTGGCTCTGGAAAGAAGTATAAGAAGTGCTGCGGGAAACTGTAACCCCCGTTGACGAAAGAAGGAAAAGAACATGCTCGAGTATGAAAACCGCTTAGGCAAGGTCTATCATTTCCGTGCCAAGAAGACGAAATTGGGGAAGGTGACCTATGTGGCTTCAACTAAATCGTCTCCTGATGACATCGACGGAATTCCTCGTGGGTATGAGATCTATGAAAATGCCGACGGACAGGTGTTTTGTCGCAAAAAGCTCGTCAGCAACATTCTGCCGGAGGAAGTGAAGTGTCTCAAGGAATGGAAACGAAAGCTAGAGGATAAACGGCAGGCGCGCGTTTTCATTGACGTCAAGGCGGATGAAGTGGTGGTCTATTCGTGCGAACATCCGGCTGTTGCCGAAGGGAGATTGGGTGCGTTGCTCGGTTTCCCCATGACGCGGATGGGAGGCGGTCGGGTTGGCGAATTCCTGGTACATTACAATGGCAACTTGAAGTTCGTTCTCGATGATCCGGAGAACCGTGTCTATTCCGTTTATCGCATGTGCTATCGTGGCGAGGGCGGATGGATGTTTCTTGATTACGGCACGCTTGAGTCGCTTGCGAAGAAGACGATGCCGCATCTCGAGTTGGACTCTTTCTATGAATTGATGTGATTTCAAATGCGTCGAACCTGGGCTGAAGCGCGCTTTGCTGGCCTAACTGGAAACTGCTATACCACTAACCAATCACAAGAAAGTACTTGCCAGCACGGCCTACGCAGCGAGTGTTGCGTTGGCTACTGGAAGGCGGGACTGGAGACCGAGGAAGTACTGATAGGATACGTTTCGCGC
>JAEDMN010000170.1 GCA_016302985.1 Kiritimatiellia bacterium
TTGTTTACTCTTGTTTTGGCGTCCATATTAACAGGTTGCGGACGGAATTGCGCCTCCCTAGCCGAGGAACAACTGGGCAAAAAGACCTCCCGACAGCCACGGGCCGTCTTGACTGCAACCCCGCCCGGCAGACAGGGATCACGGCAGGTTCCCAGTCGGGGCGGTGATTCGTGGTCTTCGTCTTCGTCTTCGTCAGAAACGGTCGCTCGCGTCGAATTGATCGCCCGGTCGCTCCATGAAGTCTGTGCTGACACTTCCGTTGAACGCGCGGATGCGCTTGTGCGGGAACTCGAGGGCGTGTTGGATGGATATGCCCGCAACTATAAAAGCGTCGGACTCGGGAAAGTGGAACGGCTTCGTATCCTCCAGCCATTCTTGACCGCTGTTGAGGGATACTGGATCGGACTGCTTGCCCATGGTGCCGAGGCGGATCCCACCGTCAAAGTGTCGGCAGACGAAATAGGACAGTTCTATCGAATCGCCATGTACACGTCCGATCTGGTTCATCGGAAGATCGGCTGTCCCGGACGTGCATTTGAACTCGAACAGAATGTCTATTCTGCCCTACGGCAGATGGCGCGTCTATTTAGGATCACCGGAAGGGACGGGGAATATGAAATCGCGGCAGGTTGCGCCGAACAGTGGTTGAATTCCCGCTACGATGTTCTGGAGGGAAGTGCTCTGGAGGCCGAGTGCAGCCGCATTGAAGAACAGGCCGCGCAGTCGCCCGATCGAAGCCGTCTTCCCATTCAAAAGCGCTCTCGGTTCGAGAACGTGAGCTATGACTTGGCCATACAGGTCGTCGGCCGTCCGCCCAAATGGGTGAAGAAATGGCGCGCTGGAGCGGACGGGAATGTGATACAGGAAGTTTGGCGCGGAGGGCCGACGCGAACTGGAGGCCTGTGCCGACCAGCTGATTGCCGAATGGATCACCTTCATCGAATCCGATGAAGGATATTCCCACGGGTACGCGCGCTGGGTCTTCCCCTACAATCTGAAAATCCATGAACATGGGTCTCGGGAGGATGCTGTGAAGATCACGCGGCTTGACGCATCAGGTGAACTCGTGGTCTTCGCGGGATATACTCCCAAGTGGCTGGAGGAAATCAAGTGAGGTGGCCTCAGTTCAGGTTTTCATTGAGCGCGCAGAGTTTCGTTCGGATGGAAACATATGGTTTAGTCCACGCCGGCTACACGCCGAAGTGGCTCGACGAGTTCAGCAACATCCCTCGTCACGCCATTCCGAATGCGAAGCCGCCAATGAAAGGTGATGCGGTAAACTCCATCAGGACGCCCCTTTACTGAAAAGTCTCCGTGTAGTACACTATCCTGCCATGGAAATGAACGTCTACAACTCCCTCACCCGCCGCGTCGAGCCCCTGGTCCCGCTGGCGGACAACACGATCCGCCTCTACACGTGCGGACCCACCGTCTACAATTTCGCCCACATCGGAAACTTCCGCGCGTACACGTTCGAGGACATCCTCCGCCGCGTGATCCAGTTCAACGGGATGAAGATCCGCCAGGTGATGAACCTCACGGACGTCGACGACAAGACGATCCGCGGCGCGAACGCCCAGGGCGTGGCCCTCACGGACTACACGAAGACGTACAAGGACGCCTTCTTCGCGGACCTCAAGAAGCTCAACGTGCAGCCCGCCGAGGTCTATCCGGCCGCGACGGACCACATCCCCGAGATGATCGCGCTCGTCGAGAAGCTCGTCGCGAAGGGCATCGCCTACAAGAGCGACGACGGTTCCGTCTACTTCTCCGTCACGAAGTTCCCGGGCTACGGCAAGCTCGCGCACATCGACTTCGACAACCAGCGCACGGGCGCCCGCTGCGCGGCGGACGAGTACGACAAGGAGAACGTCGGCGACTTCGCGCTGTGGAAGGCCTGGGAGGAGAGCGACGGCCCCGTCGGCTGGGACTCCCCGTGGGGCCGCGGCCGCCCGGGCTGGCACATCGAGTGCTCGGCGATGTCGATGAAGTACCTCGGCGAGACGTTCGACCTCCACACCGGCGGCATCGACAACCTCTTCCCGCACCACGAGAACGAGATCGCCCAGGCCGAGGCGGCCACGGGCAAGACGTTCGTGAACACGTGGATGCACTGCGCGCACCTGCGCGTGAACGGCGAGAAGATGTCCAAGTCGCTCGGCAACTTCTTCACGCTCCGCGACCTGATCGAGAAGGGCTGGAGCGGCCGCGAGATCCGCTACGTGCTGATCAACGCGCACTACCGCAGCGGCCTGAACTTCGCGTTCACGGCGCTCGAGGACGCGCGCAAGGCGCTCGCCCGCGTCGACGCCTGCGTGGACGCCGTCGAGAAGCAGGCCGCCGGCGCGGCGGCCGGGACCGCGCCGGACTGGGCGCGCGGGGCCCTCGACGCGTTCACGGCGGCCGTCAACGACGACCTCAACGTCCCGAAGGCGTTCGCCGCGCTCTTCGGCCTCGTGCGCGAGGCGAACTCCCACGCCGCGGCGCTCGACGCCGCGTCCGCGGCCGCCGTGCTCGAGGTCTTCCGCCGCATGGACACGGTGCTCGGCGTCGTCTTCTTCGGCAAGGCCGAGAAGGCCGAGGTGCCGGCGGAGATCCAGGCGCTGCTCGACCAGCGCGCCGCGGCCCGTGCCGCGAAGAACTGGGCCGAGTCGGACCGCCTGCGCGACGAGATCGCCGCCGCGGGCTGGCTGGTCAAGGACTCCAAGGCCGGGCAGACCGTCGCGAAGAAGTGATGCGCGGGACGTTCATCACCTTCGAGGGGCCCGAGGGCGGCGGCAAGTCGACCCACGTGCAGGAGCTCGCGGAGCAGCTGCGGGCCGAGGGGCGCACCGTGCTCGTCACGCGCGAACCCGGCGGCACGCGGCTCGCGGAGCTCATCCGCGGGCTCGTCCGCGAGGAGGTCGACGACCCGCCCGTGACGCGCAGCGAGGTGCTGCTCTTCCTCGCGGCGCGCGCGCAGGTCGTCTCGCAGGTCATCCGCCCGGCGCTCCAGCGCGGCGAATGGGTGATCTGCGACCGTTTCGCCGACTCGACCTTCGCCTACCAGGGCTACGGCCGCGGCGTCGACGTGGCGCGGCTGAAGGACCTCAACGACTTCGCGACGGAGGGCCTGAAGCCCGACCTCACGATCCTCCTCGACGTCCCGCCCGAAACCTCCCGGGCGCGCCTCGCCGCGCGCCAGGCGGCCACCGCCACGGCGGCGGACCGCATCGAGCAGGCCGGCGAGTTCTTCCACCGCCGTCTGCGCGACGGTTTCCTTGAACTTGCGAAGGCCGAGCCGTCGCGCTTCGTCGTCATCGATTCGTCCGGCCCGCGCGAGGAGGTCTCCGCGCAGATCCTGAAGGCCGTCCATGACCGTTGACGAGGCATACGCGCAGATCGAGAAGGCCGTGGGGGCGGGGCGACCCGCGAACGGCTATCTCGTCGTCGGCGGGGTGCGCGGCATGGCCGGCGAGCTGGCCGACCGCGTCCTGAAGCTGCTGTACGGGAACGGCGACCTGCGGGCGCATCCCGACATCCACCGCCTGGCGCCGGAGAAGAAGAGCCGCATCATCTCGGTCGAGGCGATGCGCACGCGCATGATCGACCCGATGGGGCAGACCGCGTTCCAGGGCGGCTGGAAGGCGGGCGTCGTGTACGGCGCGGACCGTCTCAAGACCGAAAGCGCGAACGCGTTCCTCAAGACGCTCGAGGAGCCGCCGCCGCACACGCTCTTCCTGCTGCTGACGGAGCAGCCCGAGCAGCTGCTGCCGACAATCATCTCCCGCTGCCAGCGCATCGACCTGCCCGACGCGCGCGGGCGCCTGCTCGCGGAGCCGTTCCGCTCGAAGGTCGTCGAGATCCTGGCGAGCGACCGGCTGAAGGGCGTGACGGAGCAGGCCGCGGCCGCGGGGCGCCTGGCGGCCATCCTCGAGGCCCTCAAGGCACAGGCGGCCGAGCTGGTCGACGAGGAGGTCGACGCCGCGGGGGACGGTCCCGGCGAGGAGGCGGGCAAGGACGCGTACGACGCGCTGGTCGCCTCGCGCTACAAGGAGTTCCGGACCGACTTCACCGCCACGCTGATGAGCTGGTTCCGCGACCTCATGGCGCTCGTGGCCGCGCCTCCGTCCCGTTCGTCGTACGACGATTCGGGGGAGGAGACGCCGCTGGTCAACGCGTCGAAGCGCGCCGTGCTGGAGTCCCGCGCGTCCCGCCTCTCCCTCGCGGCGGCGATCCGCAACGTCGAGGCCGTCGAGGCGTTCGCCACGTCCCTCGAGCGCAACATGCAGGAGCTGCCGCTGCTGCTGTTCCTGATGGACCGCGTCCGCTTCGGCGTGGAGGCCGCGCGATGACGAACCCGCCCGTGGTGGCCCAGGTCGTCATGCCCGAGAAGGGGCAGTTCCTGGTGCGCTGCATGTGTCCGCCGCCGCCCGTCGGGGCCGAGGCGGTCGTGGCGCTCGACTACGGGCAGGACATCGGCGTCGTCGCGGAAAGCGGGGCGTACGACGCCGCGCGGCACGGCCCGCGCCTCCCCGGTTTCCAGCTGCAGCGCCCCGTCTCGGAGGCGGACCGCGACCGCCGCGCGGGGAACGAGGCCCGCGCGCGGATGCTCCGCCTCGCCTTCGCGCAGGCCGCCCAGGCGGTCGTCCCCGACGTGCGCGTGCCCTACGCGCGGCTCTCCTTCGGCGGCACGCGGCTCTTCGTGCGCTTCACCTCGGCGTCGCAGCGGCCGGACCTTGCGCCCGCGGTCGCCGAGCTGCGCCGCGCGCACGGCGTCTCGGTGAACGCCTGGCAGATGGGCCCGCGCGACGAGGTGGGGCTGCTGGGCGGGCTCGGCCCGTGCGGCCGCCCCTGCTGCTGCGCGACCTGGCAGCGCCGCTACCCCTCCCATCTGAACGCGGACCGCTTCAGGGGCGAGAACCCCGCCCGGCTGAACGGGACGTGCGGCCGCTTCAAGTGCTGCCTCGCGTTCGAGCGGGACGGCCGCGAGGCCGAAACGCCGAAATGATGAACCTTTGAAAGACCGAGACGTTTAAATCTGGAGTTGAAAGGACGAGGAAGATGAAGAAGATCCTGGTGCTGAACGGGCCGAACCTGGGCCTGCTGGGCACGCGCGAGCCGGAGATCTACGGCCGCACGACGCTGGCGGACATCATCGCGATGATCAAGGACTACGCGGCCGGGAAGGGCGTCGAGATCGACGCCTTCCAGAGCGAGGTCGAGGGCGAGCTGAGCGCCGCGATCGTCAAGGCGCGCGGCGTCTACGACGGCATCATCCTCAATCCGGCGGCGTACACGCACGAATCCGTCGCGTTGCACGACTCGATCCTGGCGAGCCAGGTTCCGACCGTCGAGATCCACATCTCCAACGTCTACGCCCGCGAGGGCTACCGCCACGCGTCGATCACGGCCAGCGCGTGCATCGGCCAGATCACGGGCTTCGGTCCGCAGGGCTACCTGCTGGCGCTGGACGCGCTGCTCGCGCGCGGAAAGTGAGGGGCGGCATGCGGAAGCTGATCTGCGCGCTGTGCCTGTCGGTCCTCGTCCCGGTGTTCGCCCGGACGACGTTCCGGATCGAGGCGGACCATGCGGACTACCTGTACCGCTGCGGCGAGACGGCGACGTTCACCGTCACCGCCGTCGACTCGAACGGCGTCCCCGTGAAGGCCGGCTCGGTGACCGCGTCGCTGGACAACTTCGGGCCGAAGAAGGTCGCGGAGCGGACGGTCGACCTCGCGCAGGGCAACCCGTTCCGCGTCGCCGGCACGCTGGACGAGCCGGGCTTCCTGCGCCTCAACCTGGCGGGGGCGGACTGCGCGAACCGCGTCTTCGGCGTCGGCTACGAGCCGGAGCGGATCGAGAAGGGCTCGCCCTCGCCGGACGACTTCGACGCGTTCTGGGCGGCGGCGAAGGCGAAGCTCGCGCGCGAGGTGCCGCTCGACGCGCAGGTCGTCCGCGTGCCCGAACGCTGCACGAAGGACTTCGAGTACTTCCGCATCTCGTTCGCGACCTTCGGCCGCCGCGTGTACGGCTACATGAGCGTGCCGACGGACAGGTCCCTCGCGCCCTACCCCGTCGACTTCCAGGTCGCGGCCGCGGGCTTCGGCGGCTGGACGAACGACATGGGCGGCAAGAAGGACGCCATCAACGTCTTCTTCGCCGTCTACCCGTTCGAGCCGCACTGGGACTGGCGGCAGCTCGGCCTCAAGGCGAAGTACGACGCGCTCAACGCGGAGACGCAGCGGAGGTACGGCACGGGCTACGCGACGAGCGGCATCGCCGAAAGCCGCGAGGCCTACTTCTTCTACCCGGTGGTCCTCGGCATCGACCGCGCGGTCGACTGGGTCGCGGCGCGGCCCGACGTGGACCGTGCGCGCTTCCGCTACCAGGGCACCTCGCAGGGCGGCGGCTTCGGCTTCTACCTGACGGGACTCAACCACGCGTTCACGCGCGCCGCGTTCTTCGTGCCGGCGATCACGGACACGATGGGCTGCCTGAAGGGGCGCCAGAGCGGCTGGCCGCAGATCCTCGAGCACAACGGCCAGACGCCGGAGCGCAGGGCCGCGGCCGCGCGCCACGCGCCCTACTTCGACGGCGCGAACTTCGCCGCGCGCATCCGCTGCCCGGTCCGCGTGGCCGTGGGCTTCGCGGACACGACGTGCGCGCCCTGCGCGGTCTACGCGGCGTACAACGCGATCCCCGTGAAGGACAAGGGCATCGTGCACGGCATCGGCATGGGGCACGGGTGCTTCGGCTCGATCTACGGCGAGCTGGGCGCCTGGACGGCATCCGGCCGCGAGCCCGCCGTCCGCCAGTTCTTTAAATAGAAAGGAAACCAAAATGGAAACGAAGAACCATCTGTTCAAGGCCGAGATCAAGGAGATGCTCGACCTCGTCGTGAATTCGCTCTACTCGAAGAAGGAGATCTTCCTGCGCGAACTCATCTCGAACGCGAGCGACGCGATCGACCGCGCGAAGTACCAGGGCCTCACGCAGAAGGAGCTCGTCGCGGACAATCCCGCGTGGGGCATCCAGATCGTCGCGGACAAGGACGCGAAGACGCTCACGATTTCCGACAACGGCAGCGGCATGAACGCCGAGGACATGGAGAAGAACCTCGGCGTGATCGCGAACTCCGGCACCAAGGCGTTCCGCGCGGCCCTGGCCGAGAAGGGCGGCTCCAACCTGCCCGAGCTGATCGGCCAGTTCGGCGTCGGCTTCTACGCGGCGTTCATGGTGG
>JAEDMN010000171.1 GCA_016302985.1 Kiritimatiellia bacterium
GAATTTGCAGACTTTCATGCCTTCAACCTCTTGGGGTTCAAAATGAAGGGATATTCTACCACATTCCGGCCTTCGGTGGTGGGGTCTTTGGTCGTCGGATTTTATCGTCGGCAGAGACGAGCATGTATCTCGTCAACGGGGGAAGCCCAAAAACGGACCGGCTAGGCGGTGCGGCCGACGAGGCGGGTCGCGAGGGAAGAGAGGAACGTCGTGTCGCCGGGGAGGGTCGCAAGGGCCTCGACGGCGGCCTTCGTGTGGAGGAGGACGCGGCGCGTGGTCTCGGCGGCGTCGAACGGCGAATCGCCGTCCAGGAGGTCGTCCTCGTACTGGAAGGCGAGGCCGAGGTGGAGGCCGTAGGTCCGGAGGGCGGCGACCTGGTCCGGCGTGCCGCCGCCCGCGAGGGCGCCCATGCAGGCCGCGGCCATGAAGAGGTCGGCCGTCTTGTGCTCGTAGACGAAGGCGACGCGGGAGTGGTCCGAACGGTCGGCCTGCAGGACGAGGTCCTCGACCTGGCCGGCCACGACGCCCTGGCCGGCCCGGGCCAGCTCGGCGACGATCGCGGGGACGTTGCGGGGGGCGCGGGCCGCCGTGGCGAAGGCGAGGGCCTGGAGCGCGTCCGCCGCGAGGACCGCGTTCGCCTCGCCGAACTTCGCCCACACACTCGCCTTGCCGCGGCGCTCCACGTCGTTGTCCATGCAGGGCAGGTCGTCGTGGACGAGCGTGTAGGAATGGAGCAACTCGATGGCGGCGGCGGGCTGCAGGGCGTCCTCCGCGCGCCCGCCGACGGCCGTCGCCGCGGCGAGGCAGATCTGGGGGCGGAGGCGCTTGCCGCCGCCCGCGACGGCCCAGCGCAGGGCGGCAGAAAGAACTTCCGGCCGTTCATCGACGGCCGGCAGCGCTTCGTTCAGGGTTCTCTCGATCAGCTCCAGCATCAGGCGGGCTTGTAGGAATCCTTGAGCGTGACCGTGCGGTTGAACACGGGCGCGCCGGGCTTCGAGTCTTTCGCATCCGCCACGAAGTAGCCGGTGCGCTCGAACTGGAAGCTCGTACCCGGCTCGGCCTGGCCGAGCGCCGGCTCGACGTAGGCCGTCAGGGTCCGGAGGGAGTCCTTGTTCATGTACTTCAGGAAGCCGTCGGAGCCGTCCTGCAGCGGATCGGGCACCGTGAAGAGACGGTCGTAGAGGCGCACCTCGGCCTTCACGGCCGTCGCGGCGTCGACCCAGTGGATCGTGCCCTTCACCTTGCGGCCGTCGGGCGCGTTGCCGCCCCAGCTGCCCTCGTCCCACGTGCAGCGGATGAGGGAGACCTTCCCGTCGGCGTCCTTCTCGTAGCCCGTGCACTTGACGATGCAGGCGCCAGCGAGGCGGACCTCGCGGTCGGGGCCGAGGCGGAAGAACTTCTTCTCGGGATTCTCCTGGAAGTCGGCGCGGTCGATCCAGAGCTCGCGCGAGAACGGGATCTCGCGCGAGCCGGCGGACTCGTCCAGCGGATTGTTGGCCTTCGTCACCGTGCGCGAGCCCTCGAAGTTCTCGATCACGACCTTGACGGGATCCAGCACGGCCATGCGGCGCGCGGCCGTCCTGTTGAGCTCCTCGCGCACGCACCACTCGAGCAGCGCGGGGTCGGACTCGGACTCGACCTTCGTCACGCCCACGCGCTCGCAGAACTCGCGGATCGCGGCGGGCGGGAAGCCGCGGCGGCGCATGCCGCACACGGTCGGCATGCGGGGATCGTCCCAGCCGGCGACGTGCTTCTCGGTGACCAGCTGCAGCAGGAGGCGCTTCGACATCACGGTCCACGTGATGTTCAGACGCGCGAATTCGCGCTGCTGCGGACGGATCTTGACGCCGTTCCGGACGACGAGCAGGCCCTGCTCGTCCATGCGGTCGACGACCCAGTCGTAGAGCGGGCGGTGCACCTCGAACTCGAGCGTGCACATCGAGTGCGTCACGCCCTCGAGCGCGTCCTCGATCGGATGCGCGAAGTCGTACATCGGGTAGATGCACCACTTGTCGCCCAGATGGTAGTGGCTGACATGGCGGATGCGGTAGATGACCGGATCGCGGAAGTGGATATTCGGCGACGCCATGTCGATCTTCGCGCGCAGGCACCATTCGCCGTCCGCGTACTTCCCGTCGCGCATCTCGCGGAAGATCCGCAGGTTGCGCTCGGGGTCGGTGTCGCGCGAGGGGGAGGGCGTGCCGGGCTTCTCGGGGACGCCGCGGTACTGCTTCCACTCCTCCTGGGTGAGGTTGCAGCAGTAGGCCTGGCCGGCCTTGATCAGGTTCTCGGCAATCCGATACATCGTGTCGAACATGTTCGACGCGTTGTAGAAGCCCGCCTCGCCGGCGTCACCGGCCCCGGACCACTGGAAGCCCAGCCAGCGGATGTCGTTCTTGATGTTCTCGGCGTACTCGTCCGACTCCTTGGTCGGATTCGTGTCGTCAAGACGCAGATGGCATTCGCCGCCGAACAGCTTCGCCATGCCGAAGTCGACGCAGACCGCCTTGGCGTGGCCGATGTGGATGTAGCCGTTCGGCTCGGGCGGGAAGCGGGTCACGACCTGCCCGCCCGTGCGCCCCGCGGCATGGTCTTCGTCGATCCACTGCCGCAGGAAATGACGGCTTGTATCCGAATCCTTGACTTCTTCCATCGTGGCTCCGCCTCTGCTGCTACCCGGGTCCAATCCTCGCGCCGAGGCGCTTACCAGCACCAGTTGACGAGCGGCAGGCTCGAATGCGACACGCCCGTGTCGATCGTGTTCCAGATGCCGATCTGCAGGCCCTCGAAGCGGTTGGCGTGATTGACAAGACCGAGCTGGAAGCCCTTCGCCCTGCCGCTGACACTGTTCCACAGGCCGCACTCGAAGCCGGAGAAGTCGACCTCGACGAGGTTGACCAGACCGAGCTGGAAGCCCTTCGCGTCCGTGCCCACGGAGCTGTACGCGTTGAACTGGAAACCGTTGGCGCGCTCGCGCACGCAGCCGACGATGCCGAAGTCAAAACCGCTGATGGCCTGGCATTCACCGTAAATGACGTTGGCACGGACGCCCGTGATCGTCGTGACCGCAGTCGGGAGCTGTCCCGGCGCGAAAACCGCAAGGGCCGCATAGTTGTGCGATTCCGCCTTCAGCGTCACCGCAGCCGCGAGAACCGTAAGAGCCGTCAACAGTTTCTTCATTTGCATTCTCCGTGATTTGTTGATTTCTAGATTATAATCTTCCGTTGGGGAAAAGTGAAGCGGGATTTAGCGGAAGTTGAGGCGGTACGCGAAGGCCTTCGCGTCGCAGGCGAACGCGAGGCGTGTCCCGTCAATCTTCCAGGACGGCGCCGCCGCGCCGTCCCCGGGCTCGACGGACTCCACGCCGACGACGCGCGCCGGGTCCATGCCGAACGCCGCAAGGTCGAACGTCGCCGAGAATCCGTCCGATCCCGGCAGCGGCGTCAGCGTCCACGCCTTCGTTCCGCGCACGAGGCGGAAGGAGCCGTCGGTCTTCACGCCGCCGAAGTCGACCGCGATGCCCGCGCGGTTGACGCCGAGCAGGCGGTCGCGCGCCACGCGGGCGTCGGCCGCCTCGGGTTCCCAGACGACGGAGGAGACCTTCCCGTCCGCGGCGGCGACGACGAGCGTGCCGCCCTTCAGACGCTGGCCGCCGTCGTCCGGCGCGCCGCCGAGGGTCAGCCGGCCGCCGCCCTTCGGGCTGTAGGCGCCGTACCGCACCAGATAGCGGCCGGGCTTGACGTGGTCCGGCACGACGATGTCCATCGCGGCTTCATATTTCCCGGGCTTCGCCCACATCTCGTCCGTCGCGTTCAGCAGGGCCTGGAAGACGATGCCCTCCCGCTCCATGTCGGGTGCGCAGAGGTGCACAAACGTCCGGTAGCCGGCAACCGGGCGCACCGTCTCCCACGCCACCTTCACCATAACGCGGTTCCGGCCCTTCGTCTCGGACCCGACCGTCCGCGCGACGACGGCCTGGACGGCCGTCGCGGACGGCTTGCGCGCGTCGTAGAACGCCGTGTCGCCCGCCTTCGCGTAGGCGCAGCGCACGCCGTTCCAGGAGATCACGCCCGCCGTGGCCGTCCGCGTCTTCGCGAAGTGGCCGTAGGGCGGCAGCTCGAGGCCGTTCGGCAGCGTCCAGGTGTCGTTCGTCGCGCGGTTGATCCACACTTCGCCGCCGTCGGAGAAGAAGGCGTGCTGGCGGTGGATGCTCCCCTCGTAGCGCAGGTCCAGGAACTCGGCGCGGCCGAGTTCGGCGCAGACGTCGTGCTGCAGCCAGTAGGTCTTGACCGTGTCGCGCGAGAAGGGCCCGTGGCACATCGGGTTGCGTCCGCCGATGACCGTGGTTGAGAAGTAGTCGTCGGAGGCGTAGCCGTTCAGCTCCTGGTCGCCGCCCTTGTTCCAGGCGGGTTCCGCGTAGCGGTGGCCGAGTCCCCCGGCGAAGAGGACGAAGTAGTTGTGCGTGGCGATGTCGTGCCAGGGCGTGCGTTCGGCGTCCGCGAAGTTCGCGGCGCCAAGCAGCTTCTCGGCCGTGAAATGGTCGCTCTGGCCCGCGTCGAGCACGCCGACGAGGTGGTCCTGGCCCGCCTCGCTGATGCAGACGGCATCCGGCCGGCGGTAGCCCTCGCGGTAGGTCTGGTAGGCCTCGCCCCAGCGGTAGGAGGTCTCCATCTTGTCGTGGAAGCGGCCCTGCCGATCGAGGTAGTCAAAGGGACCGTGCGCCGTGAGCACGTCGATGAAGACGGCGTCCGGGTCGCAGCCGTCCCGCAGCAGCTTCGCGTTGCGGAGGCACCAGGGACGGAACGCATGCGGCGCCCAGCGGTAGGACTGCGCGTGGCGGCCGGGATTGAACCACGCCTTCTGCGGCGTGCCGTCCAGGTTGAAGACGACGAGGTCGTAGGAGTAGTTGTCGCAGTCGGGATAGATGTCCGTGTAGTTGTCGTGCGGACAGAACAGCATCCCGTTCCGGCGGCAGGCGTCGCGCATGTCGCAGAAGGCCTTCGCGTCGCCGCGGGGCGGCCAGATCTCGGGCAGGCGGTAGTCGTAGCCCCAGGCCTGCCAGTCGTGCTTCACGAAGACGGCATCGACCAGGCCGTACTTCGCGGCCTGCTCCAGGTCCTTCGCGGCCTTCGCGTAGTCGCCGCTCCACTGGTCGAGGCACATGCGCGAGCCGAGCAGGTCGCGGCCGGGGCTCTTGCGGTAGCCGGAGACGGCGCGGAAGCGGCGGCCGGCCTCGAAGGCGCCCTTCGACGAGGGCACGAACGTGAACGTCGCGTCGTGGTGGGCGCACAGCGCGAAGTGGCCGTTCGCGCCGTCGCAGAAGAGGTAGTCCGGCGGCACGTCCACGGCCTGGAGGACGGAAAGTCCGTTCGCGTAGTCGGCGGCCACGTGGCGCGTGGAGAGTCCGAATCCGCTCGCATGGAGCGTGAACTTCTTCGGCTCCTCGACGACGTTGCCGAAGCCCGCGTAGACGCGGAACGGCTTCTCGGAGGCGGGCCCGACGCCGAGTTCGGAGATGCGCGGGAATCCGTCCGCCCCGCGCGGGCGGCCGGGCAGGGACCAGGAGATGCGCAGCGTGCCCTTCTCGGCGCGGACCGTGGCCTGCGGGTCGAGGAGCGAGCCGTCCTCCGTCTCCGTCCGCGCGGTGAAGCCGCGGTACGTCACGACGCGCGAACCGTCGGTGAACGCGAGCACGCCGTCGATCAGGCCGCGCGGTCCGAAGACGACACCGGCGCCGTAGACGTCGCCGGACGCCGTCTCGAGGCGGTAGCCGGCCGCGACGCCGTCGGAGGGCCGTGCGGCGCAGGACCCGCCCGCGCGGGCCTTCTTCGCCGCATCCAGGGCCAGCGTCTCGCGCGTCTTCCAGCCGGCCTCGTCCGTCCTTTCGGGCTGGAGGCCGATGCGCAGCCGCACGTCGCCCCAGCCGCCACCGTCGCAGCAGGTGTTCATCTTCGGACCGGGGCCCGTCCAGAGGCGCAGCGCGATCTGCTTCCCGGCCCAGGGCGTGAGGTCGCCGGCCATCTCCTGCCACGTCGTCTTCTGCGTCACGAGCTGGGAACAGACGAGCTTCGGCTCCTGCCCAGCCGCCACGGCGTAGACGCGGTACTCGACGCCGTCGGAGGGCGGCTGGTCGCCGTTGTCGACGAGGAAGTTCGCGCAGCTGAACGAAAGCGGCGTGACCGCGGGGAGGTCCAGCGGAAAGTCGCTCCAGATGAAACCCGCGCCCGTGCGGTAGGGCGGATGGCTGCTGAAGCCGTTCTTCCCGACGCCGGCCGCGGAGGGGCGCCCCTTCAACAGCTGGCCGGCCGTCTCCTTGTCGCGCCCGCCCGCGTCGATCTGCCGCACCCGGCCCTTCACCTCGACGAACGAGGTGCGGGGGAAGCCGACGTCCAGACGGTAGACGCCCTTCGCCAGCACGGGCGCGGTCTTGGACTTCAATGGACGCGGCGCGTTCGGGTTCCGGAACATGAACACCGCGATCGGATGCGGCGCCTCCTCGGGCTTCGCGCCCTTCGGCGTGAAGCGGGCGTGGACGGGATAGAGCGCATTCAGAGCGGTGGGCTTCGCCGTGCCGACGTAGGAGAGCTCCTTCTTCTCCTTCGGCGCCAGGACGATCTCTCCCTGCGGGCCCTTCACCTCCCAGTCGTCGTTCATCCAGACTTCGAGCGCGCCGGTCACGGACTTGTCCGAGCGGTTCTCGAGCACGACGGGGAACGCGCGTGGCGCGCCGGCCGCGACCTCGGTCACGCCCAGCGGCCAGCCGTAGGGGTTGCTGCCGGTGCGCTCGGTCTTCTGCGGGAAGCTCCCGATTTCGACCTTGATGCCGCACCGGTCTTCGACCGGCGGCAGATACGCATACGCCGCGCACGCAAGCGCTGCGGCGCAGACCAGAATCATCCGTTTCATCATGGGTCCTCTCCTTAAGGGCCCCCATGATACCATTTCCCGTGCATCCTCCGCAACCGCGCCCGGCGGCGCGCGCGCAGATTCACTCCATCAGGTCTTCAATCGAACACGAAAGGCATTTCGCGGGAGAAGTCAGGGATTGTCCCCAGCGCTCGCATCAGCAGCAGACCATGAGCGCGCCCCGAGCAATCCCGATTTGAAGCCCCAGCCCGACCAGCTCGTCGTACCGATACCCGCATACCATGCCGCGCGACCCTTCCAAAGTTCCTGCTTATGCCAAGCGTAATGTGC
>JAEDMN010000172.1 GCA_016302985.1 Kiritimatiellia bacterium
AATGGTCGGACCGAGGGGATTTGAACCCCTGACCTTTTGCACCCCAAGCAAACGCGCTACCAGGCTGCGCTACGGTCCGTCGATTGGGGAGTAGTATACCACATCCCATGACGGGCGTAAAGAGGGTGTTTATCACCTTTTCAAAGCCACGGGACGGTCAGCCGATGGGGGCAACGACAAAGGCCAAGGCACCCCAGAGCGCGTGCGAGAGAGCCAGCGCCGGCAGGTGGCGGGGGAAGAACCGGTAGAAAAGCCCCCAGCAGACGCCGCAGACGGCCGCCGCCGCCAGGTCGCGCATCGGGGGAAGCCCCGCCGGCATCCCGCCCGCAAAGCTCCGGTCGTCCATGGACTAGCCCCTTCCGCAGCTGGGACAGAACTTCGCGATCGGGCAGTCCCCGCACTTCGGTCCGCGCGGCGCGCAGCGCGTCTGCCCGAAGGAGACGAGGTGCGAGTTCCAGGTCTTCCAGTACTTGACCGGCAGGATCTTCCGCAGCGCCATCTCCGTCTCGAACGGGGACTTCGTCTTGATGAGCCCCAGTCGGTTGGTGATGCGGTGCACGTGCACGTCGACGCAGATCGCCGGCAGGTCGAAGCCGACCGCGACCGTCAGGTTGGCGGTCTTGCGCCCGACGCCCGGCAGCTCGCACAGCTCCTCCACCGTGTTCGGCAGCACGCCGCCGAACTTCTCCTTCAGCACGCCCGGCAGCTCCTTCAGGTGGCGCGCCTTGTCGTGGTAGAAGCCGACGGGGTAGATCAGCTTCTCGATCTCGTCCACCGTCAGACGCTCCAGGTCCTCCGGCACGAACGGCGGCACACCCTCCTTGCCGGCGTTGCGCCCCGCGCCGAACAGGCGCTTCACCGCGCCCGCGGTGCACTGGTCCTTCGTCCGCGCGCTCAGGATCGTGCCCACGAGCACGCAGAACGGATCGTGCGTCTGCGCCTCGATGAGCTCGATGATGGGCGAGGCGTGCGCCTTGAACTCCCTCTTCAGCAGCCGATCGACCGCCGGAATGTCCGCAACCGTCATAATCCCTCCTTCACCATGTGTCCGCGCGGCGCCGTTCGTACATCGTCTCCCCGACCCGCCGCGCCGCGCGGAAGAGTTCGGGATAGGGCCGGTCGCAGACGTCCACGAAGCCGATCTGGTAGGCCTCGCCGTCCCCGCGACCGAGCAGCGGCTGGTCGCGGTACTGGAACCAGTGGCAGCCGACGATCAGGGGATGCCTCAGCGCGCCCTCCACGAAGCGGGCGTAGCTGCGTCCGCGTTCCGCCTGGTCGCAGACGGGCGCGAGGCCGGCCTTGAACATCCCGCGGTCGAGACAGCCGAAGTGGAACTCGCCGACCAGCAGGGGCTTCTCGACGCCGTCCGCGGAGAAGATCCGGCCGGAGATGTTGGCGACCGAGTTGCCGTATGAATTGACGGAGACCACGTCGCAGTGGCGCGCGGCCGCGGCCCAGAGCGCCGCGGACTGGCGGAAGCCGACGAAGCGGCAGCCGAGATAGAGCTTGCCCGGCGCGTTCTCGCGGACGGCCTCGCCGCACGCGCGGAAGTACGGCTCGTAGTACGCCGCGTCCTTCGGGAAGCGCAGCTCGTTGTCGATGAAGAAGCCGATGCACATCGGATCCGACGCGGCCGTCCGCAACGCCGGGTCGGACGCGAACCGGGCCCGCACGGCGCCCTTCATCGCCTCGGCGAAACGCGGGTCGAGCGAGTCGTAGAACTTCTCCTTCCCGAGCCGCGGCACGTCCCGGCTCAGCTCGAACACCGTGATCACGTAGGGCTTGCGGCCCGACCGGGTCAGTTCGGGCGCGCTCCAGTTGCCAACCGTGTTCATCCCCCAGGCGTCGAACCGCCGCAGCACCAGGTCGTAGTAGGCCGCGGCGAAGTCCTTCCTCCCGAACTTCTTCTCAAGGTTCCAGACCGTGAAGGCCATCTTCCCGTCCGCGGGCACCCCGCACTGGAACCAATCGGGATGCCGGCTGCCGTCCGTCACGTCCGTCATGATGCGCGTCACGTCGATGCCGGTCGAGAAGAAGAGCCGCCCCTCCGGCGTCACCAGCCACCACTTGCCGTCGACCTTCTCCGTGCGGAAATGCCCCGTCGCCTTCAGCGCGGGTCCCTGCGCCCAGCCGCCGAAGCGGTCCCAGGACGCCGGCGCGGGCCTCAGGCGCGCCGTCTCGCGGTCGAGGTCCCCGGCGAGTTCCGCGTCCGAATGGACCTTGAACCTCCAGTCGGCATGCACGAACTGCCCGTACCGGTCGACGAACGGCACGTACGCCCCCGGCGGCACGAAGCGCGCCGCGTCGGGCTCGCCCTCGAGGCGCAGGCCCGAGAGCCGCAGGTCGGCGAGCCCCTCGGCCTCGTCCTCGAACGGCCACTGCATCTTCAGCTCGAGGCGCGTGACATGCGCCGTGTCGACGACGTACGGGCCGCGGGCGTGCGCCGGCGCGCCGTAGACGGACGGATGCGGCAGCAGCAGCTTCATCGTGCCCTTCTCGCCGGGATTCAGTCCGATTCCGGTGTTGATGGACCGGTTCTTCTTCAGAATCGCCACCGCGTGGTCCCCGGAGTCCCCGCCCGCGCCGCCCGCCGAGAGGTGCAGCGTCAACCGGGCCTGCCGCGTCGCCGAGAGGTTCTCGACGTCGACGGCGAGCCACTTCGCGCGGGAGAAGTCCAGCGGCGGATCGGCCTGCAGCCGGAGTCCCGAGTCCCATTCGGCGCTCGGCAGCTCCAGCCGCACCCGGTTCGGGCCCTCCACGGTCAGGCGCGCCTTGTGGACGGCGGCGAAGTCCCCGAGCGACAGCGCGGAGGCGACGCCCGCGGCAAGGGTCGCGAACAGGCAGAGGACCGGCCGCGTCATGGCTGCGCGGCCCCGACCTTCAGCAGCAGGAAGCTGTGCGGCGGCAGCGCGTCCGGCACGCCCGCCTCCTCGTACGTGTGCGCGTCGTCCGTGAGGATGCACGAGACGGCGTTCAGGCGCCCCAGGTCGAGACGGAACGGGACCGCGTCCTTCGACGTGTTCGCGACGAGCAGCACGCCGTCGCCGCGGAGACGTCCGGCATGGAAGTCCGGACCCAGGTTGCCGCCGTTGATCGCGCGGATCGTCCCGTTCGGCCTGTCGAAATCGACCGTCACGTGCGCCGTGCCCGCGGCCAGCGCCGCGAAGCCCAGGCACCCGGCCAGCATCAGCACCGTCTTCTTCATCTTCAGCTCCTACTCGTTGAAAATCCAGACCTTCGCATTCACAGCGCCCCTTCATGCCCCATCTGCTACCGGCTGCGCCAGCGGACGTAGGCGTCGTAGGCGAACGGCGGACGGCCGTAGAGGCAGCGGTTGACGCGCGGGACGCCCTCGAAGGCGTAGTCGACGCGCAGCATGCCCTGCGCCGCCAGCTTCAGGTTCTCGGCGAGGAGCTTCGTGCCGTTCGCCGGGATCTCGACGGCGCCTTCGTACACGACCGCGCCCGTCTCCGCGTCGACGGCCTTCACGGTCCCCTTCACGGGATACAGCCGGTCGTTCACGGCCACGAGGCGGTTCGTCACGCCCTGCGCGGCCTCGCCGTCGAACGGCGTGTCGACGAAGGCGACGAGCTGCGGCTGCTGGACGCTCTTCAGGTAGTCGTAGGCCTTCTTCTTGCCGAAGTAGTAGTCCACGACGCCGTCGGAGATCACCGGCCAGCCGTCCCGCAGATTCCACCAGAGCATGCCCCACGTGCGGCCCTTCCGCGTGCGCGAGAGCTCGAGCCAGTACTTGAGCGCCTCGGCCTGCACCGTCTGGGACTGCTCGACGAAGAGCGGCAGGTCCTTCGGCACGCTCCCGAACACGTTCCGCACCTGCTTCGGCATGAGCGCGTTGCGGTCGGAGCCCTGCCGGCTCTGGCTGGGATACGACATCACGGCCTTGCAGTTCCACTCGTCGTTGAACCGCTCGGGCTTCTCCGGGTCGGGCCAGGGATAGAGGCCGGCGGGCGTCATCATCCGCTTCAGCGACGCAAGGTTCGGGCAGCCATGGTAGCCGGTCTCGCTCACGAAGGTCGGCGTCGCCTTCGTCCAGAACGCGCCCTTGTAGTACTCCTGGCGCGGCCCCCAGAGGTGGTCCTGCGAGAGCTTCGCCTCGCCGCGGACGACGGCCGGCGTCCACCAGGGCGAGGACGGGATGTACGGCGTGAACGGATCGAAGTCGCGCAGCACGCGCGGCAGCACCTCGCGGCTGATGCGCTCGCCGTCCGGGTCCGGCGCCCACTGTCCCCAGGCGTGCGCCATCGCGCGGTCGATCTCGTTGTTCGCGCACCACATCGCGAGGCAGGCGTGGCCGCGCAGGCGCACGACCTGGTCCTTCGCCTCGTCGTAGATGGCCTGGGCGAAGACGTCGTTCTGCTCGGGCTGGACGTTGCCCATCATGAAGTCCTGCCACACGCAGATGCCGTTCCGGTCGCAGAAGTCGTAGAGCGCGTCCGGCTCGTAGACGCCGCCGCCCCAGATGCGGATCATGTTGCAGTTGAGGTCGACGAGCATGTCGAGGGCCCGCTGCAGATGCGAGACGTCGCGGCCGTGGCACGCGTCGAGCGGCGTCCAGTCCGTGCCGTGCATGTAGACAGGCGTGCCGTTGACGAGGAAGCGGAACGTGCCGGGCTCCTGCTCCGACTTCCAGTCCGCGCGTTCGAGGCGCACGGTCCGCAGGCCGACCTTCCGTTCGTCGCGCGCAAGGACCTTCCCCTGCACGTCGAGGAATTCGACCACGCCGTCGTAGAGCGCGGCCTCGCCCGCGTCGCGCGGCCACCAGAGATCGACGTTCCGCGCCGTGAAGGACGCGCGTGTCTGGTAGAAGTCGACGGGCGCCTCGTGCCGCGCGGCGACCTTCCCGTTGCGCGCGAGCGAGATGCGCAGCTTCGACGCGTGCAGGTGTTTCCAGGGGGCGAGGATCTGGCAGTCGACCTTGACGTCCGCGGTCCGCGCCTTCGGATCGGTCCGCGTGCAGAACCAGTGCACGTCGCCGAAGCGGCATTCGGGCAGCACGTCCAGCGCGACGGAGCGCCAGAGTCCGCTCGTCACGATGCGCGGCATGATGTCCCAGCCGAACATGTGCTGCGCCTTGCGGATGCCCTCGACGTCCGTGCCGCCCACGCGGCTGCGGCCGAGCACGCCCAGCAACGGACGTCCCAGCGGGGACTTGATGTGCACGACGAGTTCGTTCTCGGCCTTCAGCTTCCCGGTCACGTCGAACCTGACCGGCGTGAACATGTTCTCGCTCGCACCCAGTCGTTCACCGTTCAGCAAGTACTCGGCGCGCGTGTCGACGCCGTCAAAGCGCAGCTGAACGCGCTCGCCCTTCTTCGCCTGCACGCCGGGGAAGCGGCGCGCGTACGTCCACTCGCACTGCTCCCACTTCAGGATCGCCCAGGCGTTCGTGCCGAGTTGCGGATCGGGAATCACGCCCGCCGCATGCAGCGCGGCGTACGTGTCGCCGGGCACGGGCGCGGGGATGGACGTCCAGGCCGCGTCCGGCGCCTGCTGGTTGCGATAGGAGAGCGTCCAGGTGCCGTCCAGGGAGACGGACACGGCGGAGGCGGCAAGGGACAGGCCGAAGGCAGCCACCAGCAGGCGTGCACGCATGGCGTCACCTCGCGATGTGTTCGAGCATCCAGTCCGGAACCGGCATGACCTCCCAGTCGCGGAAGCGCATCTCGTTCTTGCAGCCGCCATGCAGCTGCAGGCCGAGCTTGCCGGTCTTCTCGCACTTCGGATCGAGGATGTCGAACGTCTCGAAGCCATTGATGCGGTTCACGAGGCGGTCGCCGACGGCGATCGTGGAGACGGTGTTCCAGCCCTTCGCGCGGCGGACCTTTCCGACCAGCTCGTCGTTCGAGGCGACCCAGCCGCGGCCCGCGGTGGTCTTGCCCTGCGTGTGCCAGAGGGCGCTGTCCTTGTTGTTGCCGGCGATTTCGTTCTGGAATCCCTTCAGCACCCAGGGGATGTCCTCCTCGGCCGCGCGGAAGTAGAGCGCGGAGTTGCCGCCGTTGATCTGGTAGGTGACGCGCGCCATGAAGTTCGCGTAGTCCGCATCGGAGATCACGAGGCCGTCCTTCTTCTCCTTCTCGTCGTGGATACCGCGCAGATAGGCGCCGTCCTTGTCCGCGACGAAGGACCAGTCCTGCGGGATGACGTAGTGCGCGCCGTCGACCTTCATCTGGCCGTCCGCGCCCTTCACGAAGAACTTCTTCCAGGGCGGGCAGGGCGGGAGCTCCTTGATGCGGATGTTCCGCCAGTGCGAGACGCCGGGCTTCGTGCCGTCCTTCTGTCCGTGGATCTGCAGTCCGAAGAAGCCACGCTGCTGGCAGTCGTCAAGGATGTCCACGACCTTGTGTCCGTTGATCCACGTCTTGATGGACGGGCCGACGCACTGGATCTCCATCTCGTTCCAGCCGCCCTTCCGGAACGCCTGCTTCGCCTCCTTGAGGCGGGCATCCGGCGTCGTGAGGTCCAGCCACACGATCTGATGGCGGTGGCCGCGGCGGCCCTCGTCGTAGATGCGCGCGCACGAGTCGCCGTCCGGGCGGATCTCGGCCTGGTAGCCGTAGACGCGCGTGCCGTGCTTCAGGTTGCCGTCCTCGCGCGTGGAGGAGCGGAACTGGATGCCCGAGTTGCCCCCCTCGCACCTGAACTCGACCTTGAAGATGAAGTTCTCGTACTCCTTCGCCGTGCAGAGGAAGGTGTTGCCCGGCGTGCCGGGCACGCAGCGTCCCGTAATCTCGCCGTTCTCGACGGCATACTCCGCGCTGCCGCCGTTCAGTGTCCAGCCCTCCAGCGTCTTCCCGTCGAACAGGGACGTGAAGCCGGGTTCCACCGCACAGGCGGCCAGCGCCGCCACGCACACCATCGTCATCAAAACATTTTTCATAGTGCTGTTCAGTTTACCATTTACGGCACCTGACTTCATCCATTGATTTTCGGTCGAATGGGTCCTGGGGAACGATGATGCGTCCACCGTCCTCCCGTTGGGTGGGGGCAGGAGGGAAGAACAGGAGAACGGGATTTTTCAGGAGGACAGGAGGCGTGCCCGGACCGCTGGGGGACGAGAACAGGAGAACGGGATTTTTCAGGAGGACAGGAGGCGTGCCCGGACCGCTGGG
>JAEDMN010000173.1 GCA_016302985.1 Kiritimatiellia bacterium
TTCGGCAAGTTCGGCGCGAACGACGTCGAGGACCCCGAGGGCTGGGACTGCGAGGCCCGCCGCTACTACATCGGCATCGTCGGCAAGTACGGCGCACAGGTGCAGGCGCTCCTGAAGAAGGCCGCCGGCCTCGCGATCGAGAAGATCCTGCCGCTGCACGGTCCGCTGCTGCTGACGCAGGACGAGATCGCCCACGCCGTGAAGCAGTACGACACGTGGAGCAGCTACGCCGTCGAGAGTCCGGGCGTCTGCATCGCGTACACGAGCGTCTACGGCCACACGAAGGCGGTGGCGCTGAGGCTGAAGGAGATCCTGGAGGCGAAGGGCTGCCCGAAGGTGGCCTGCTCCGACCTGGCGCGGGACGACATGCCCGAGGTCGTCGAGGACGCGTTCCGCTACGGCAAGCTCGTGCTGGCGACGACGACGTACAACGCGGACATCTTCCCGTTCATGCGCACGTTCATCGACCACCTCGTCGAGCGGAAGTACCAGAACCGCCTCGTCGGCTTCATCGAGAACGGCAGCTGGGCCCCGATGGCCGCGAAGGTCATGAAGGGCCTGCTCGAGGGCTCGAAGGGCATCCGGTTCTGCGCGAACGCGGTGACGGTGCTCTCCGCGCCCAATGCGGGGACCGAGGCGCAGCTCGCCGCGCTGGCGGACGAGCTGCTCGCCGACTGACTTCTTCGCGGAACACAGGCAACAGGACAAAGGGGGTAACGAATGCGGATCGCGACGATTCCGACGATCCTGGCCGCCGCGGCGCTGTCGCTGCAGGCCGAAACGGTCATGTCCACGGGTCGCCTGGACCTCTCCGGGACCTGGTTCCTGCGCGAGCAGGACAACACGGTGCAGTTCTCGGTGCCGATGCAGGTCCCGGGCTGCATCCACTCGGCGCTCTTCGCCGCGGGGCGGATGCCCGATCCGTACTTCGGGCAGAACGAGCTGCTCACGCAGGAGATCGGGCGGAAGGACTGGCGCGTCGAGCGCTCCTTCACGGTGCCCGGCAACCTGCTGAACGCGCGGAGCGTGATCCTGCGCCTCGAGGACGTCGACACGTTCTGCACGATCGAGATCAACGGCGAGGAGGTCGGCCGCACCGACAACCGCTTCCGCCGCTGGGAGTTCGACGTGCGGAAGTTCCTCCGCCCCGGCGACAACCGCATCGTGGGCTGCTTCCGCAGCGCCGAGAACGAGTCCAACGCGCGCGCGAAGAAGTACGACCACCAGTTCCAGATCAGCAACGTGCCGTGGGCGCGGGCGATCGAGCTCATCCGCAAGCCGCAGTGCCACGGCGGCTGGGACTGGGGCCTGGCGCAGATGGTCACCGGCTTCTGCGGCCCCGTCGAGCTGATCGCCTCGAGCGACGCGCGCCTCGACTACGTCTACTGCGACCAGGACTTCGCGGCGGACGGGTCGAAGTGCGACGTGACGGTCAACGTCGAGGCGACGGCGCCCGTCGAGGGCCCCGTGAAGGTCTCCGCGAAGGTCGGCGGCTTCCTGCGCGAGGAGACGGTGCGGATGAAGGCCGGCGCGAACCGCGTGGCGCTGAAGATCGAGGTGCCCGAACCGCTGCTCTGGTGGCCGAACGGGATGGGGCCGCAGAACCTCTACCCCCTCGAGGTCACGGTCGGCGCCGAGAAGCTCGCGCGCAAGATCGGTCTGCGCCGGATCGAGGTGCTGAACACGCCCGACAAGGACCCGAAGACGGGCCAGGAGGGCGCCCGCATGGCGTTCCGCGTCAACGGTCAGGAGGTCTTCTGCAAGGGCGCGAACTGGATTCCCTGCGACGCCTTCGAGAACCGTCAGACGCCGGCGCGCTACCGCGACCTGCTGGAGTCCGCGAAGACGGCGAACATGAACATGCTGCGCCTCTGGGGCGGCGGCCAGTTCGAGCACGACGCGTTCTACGAGACGTGCGACGAGCTCGGCCTGATGATCTGGCACGACATGATGTTCTCGTGCGCGATCTACCCCGGCGACAAGGCGTTCCTCGACAGCGTGCGCGAGGAGCTCGCGCACCAGCTGCGCCGCCTGCGCGACCACGCGTCCATCGCCATGTGGTGCGGCGACAACGAGTGCGTCGGCGCGCTCAACTGGTTCGAGCCGAGCCGCAAGGACCGACCCTACTACCTGAAGTGCCTCCAGGACCGCACGAAGGTCGAGGCGGAGGCGGTCGCGAAGTACGACCCCGCGCGCACGTTCTGGCCCTCGTCCCCCTGCGGCGGCCCCGGTGACTACTCGGACGGCTGGCACAACGACAACAAGGGCGACATGCACAACTGGACCGTCTGGCACGAGAACAAGGGCTTCGACAACTACTACAGGTACAAGCCCCGCTTCTGCAGCGAGTTCGGCTACCAGAGCTTCTCCTCGCCCGAGGTCGCGCTCACGTTCTGCGGCCTCGACCAGCTGAACCCGACGGCGCCCGACTTCGAGTACCACCAGAAGAACGGCGGCGGCAACCGCCGCATGCTCGAGACGATGGCGCGCTACTTCCGCTTCCCGGAAGGGGCCGAGAACATGCTGTGGGTCTCGCAGATCCAGCAGGCGATCGCGATCAAGACCGCGGTCGAGGGCTGGCGCCGCCTGCGCCCGCGCTGCATGGGCACGCTGTTCTGGCAGCTGAACGACAACTGGCCGGTCGCGAGCTGGAGCTCGATCGAGTACGGCGGCAAGTGGAAGCACCTGCAGTACCACGCGAAGCGCTTCTTCGAGAACGTCGCGGTCGTCGCGACGCCGGCGGACGGCGATCCGTCCCGCGTCGAGGTCTGGGCCCTCAACGACGAGGGCGAGGAGGTCGTCGGGCACGTCGTCGTCGACACGCTCGACTTCGCCGGCCGCGCGGCGGACGTGTCCCGCGAGCTGCCCGCGCGGCTGCCGCCCCGCTCCGCGACGCGCCTCGCCTCCTACGCGCTCGCGGACTTCGGCTCGGAGAAGGACCGGACCGGCCGCTTCCTCTCCCTCCGCCTCGAAGGGCGCGTGAACGGGCGCGCCGTCGCCTTCGCCAACGAGTGGATGTTCAATCCCTACAAGGCCTGCCCGCTGGCGAACGCCGACGTGCGGATGAAGGCCGAGAACGCCAACGGCGAGTGGACCGTGACGCTGACGACGGACAAGCCCGCGTTCTTCGTCTGGGTCAACGCGAAGGGCATCCCCGGCGAGTTCAGCGACAACAGCTTCACGCTGTATCCCGACCGTCCGGCGAAGCTGACCTTCACGTGCAAGAAGCCGGGCGTGCGCTTCGCGGACTTCAAGGACGCGCTCTCGCTCTTCCACCTGCGCCAGACCTACCGCTGAGGCCGTCCCATGGATCCGGACTTCGACGCGTACTTCATGCGGATGGCGCTGCGCGAGGCCGAGAAGGCCGCCGCGGACGGGGAGGTCCCGACCGGCTGCGTGGTCGTCGAAGTCCCGGAGGACCCCGCGGCCCCGCCTTCGTCCGCGCGGATCCTCGGCCGGGCGCACAACCAGACGGAGATGCTCGCGGACGCCACGGCGCACGCCGAGATGCTCGCGCTCTCCGCCGCCTTCCAGGCGAAGGGGAACTGGCGCCTGACGGGCACGCGCCTCTACGTCACGAAGGAACCCTGCCCCATGTGCGCCGGGGCGATCGTGCTCGCGCGCGTCGACGCCGTCGTCTGGGGCGTCTCCGACCCCAAGCGCGGGGGCGGCACGACCTTCGGCGTCTTCGACCATCCGGGCATCAACCACCACCCCGAAGTCGTCGCCGGCGTGCTCGAGGAGCCGTGCCGGGCCGTCCTCGTGGACTTCTTCCGGCGCCGTCGCGCCGAACGCGAGGCCGCGAAGGCGGCCTCGACGCCGGAAATCCGCCCCGCGGATGGCGGAACCGAGATTTAATTGCTATAATGTAGCCCCATGAGTCCCGATAGCCCCCTCCATACGCCCCCTCCGGCCCGGAAGCCGAAGAAGACGCCGCTTTCGCGGGCGGAGCGCCTGCGCAAGATCAAGGCGATCCAGGCGCAGATCGAGGCGAAGAAGCGCGAACTCGGCCTGAAGGCGCCGTCCTTCAACCGCGGCCCCGTGTTCTACCTCGGGCTCGTCGCGGTGCTCGCCATCCTCGGGCTCTCCGTCATCAAGGCCTCCGAGCAGGGCGGCGGCGACACGAGCGCGCGCGTGCGGAACGGGAAGGTGCTGCAGACGATGAAGAGCGTCGACGCGTTCGCGGAGGCGCTGGGCCGTTTCAAGTTCCACTGCGGGACGTACCCGACCGCGGAGGAGGGCCTGGAGGCGCTCGCGCTCCGGCAGTCGCGCTACGAGGGCTGGATCGGACCGTACATCTCGAAGATGCTGCCGGACCCCTGGAAGCGGCCCTACGTCTACGAGCCCACGAACGAACCGCCGGTGCTGCTGTCGCTCGGACCGGACGGCGTGCGGGGGACGCCGGACGACATCCGCCCCGATCCGGCGCTCTTCACGAAGCCGTTCCGGGACACGACCTGGACGAACGACTGGGCCCCGTACCAGCTGCGCGGCTACATCGTGGTGCCGCACAAGACGAAGCGCTGAGGTCCGCCATGGCGAACAGACTCGAGAACGCATCCGACCACGAGGTGTGGGAACTGCTGAAGCGGCAGGACGCCGACGCCTGGAAGCTGGCCTGGGAGCGGGCCGTGCTGCCCGAGGCCAAGGGCTTCCGGAGCGGCCGGAAGGCCCGCGAGTGGGGCATCTCCGCGGAGGAGATGATGAGCATGCTCTACATCGAGATGGTGGGGGCGCACAAGCTCGAGCTCTACCGCGACGACGGCGGCAGCCTCTGGGGCTGGATGCGCACCTACGTGCGCGGCTACATCCACCGCGCCCGGCCGGACGCGCGCCTGACGTCGATCGACGGCGCGGGCGCGGAGTCCGCGGACGGGGACGACCGGAGCTTCGAGGAGAAAATCTCCATGCAGGTGTCAGATTCGCGCGGGCGGGAGTCCTCACCCGACGAAGACCCTGCGGTGCGGCGGCGCGAGGAATGGGAGCTGGTGAGGAAATGCTTCTCGGACCTCTACCGCAAGAACCCGATGCGCGCCTATGTGCATCTGCTCAAGCTCCGCATGAACCTGTCTTCGACGGAGATCAAGGACATGCTCGGCATGAGCTCGGAGGCGAACGTGGACCAGACGTTCTCGCGGGCCCTGAAGGACATGCGGAAAATCAAGGTGCAGCATGAAGAACGCGTTTGAAGACAACAAGGTCGAGATGACGCCCGCGGAGGAGTCGTTCATCGCGCGCTTCACCGCGGACTACTGCCGCCCGCATGAAGTCGTCATGGCCGAACGCCTCGCGGCCTACGTCGCGGCGCACAACCTCTCCTTCATGGCCGGAACAGCGCCGGGCTTCTCGCTGGCGGCGGGCGTCTGCGCGCCCGAGGCGCCGGCCGACGTGCAGTCCCCCGACGAGGAGGTCTGCTTCTCGTTCGCGAGCGACGGCGACGCGGACGACCCCGGGGCATGGAAGGCCACGCTGGTCGTGCCCCCGAAGGCCGGTCCCGGAACGGAGCTCGCGCTGACGGTCGTGGACGCGTCCGGGGAACCCGCCGGAGAGGGCGTCTTCACGCTGTCCGGCACGGCGCTCCCGCTCGTCGCGGGGCGTGCCACGATCCCGTTCGGCATCTTCCTCGCGGGCATCAAGAACACGGACGTCTCCTTCCGCCGCGCGGGCGGTTCCGCCGTGCGGGGAACGCTGGCGTTCTTCGCGTGATGGCGGACGCGCCGCACATATTCCCCGGTCCGCAGGCCGCGTTCCTGCGCGTGCTGGCGGACGGACGCTACCGCGGGTCCGTCCTTTCGCGCCGCTATCCCCGCGCCGTCTCGCTGGTCGACCGCATGCCCCCCGTGTACCAGCAGGCGCTCCGGGGGACATGCGTGGCGAACGCGGTGACGGCGCTGCTCGAGTACTACGGCGACTGCCGGACGCGCCTGAGCGTGCAGTACCTCTTCGCGGCGACGAAGGAGGTCGAGCGCGCGGGGCTCGAGAAGAACCTCGCGGCCCTGCGCGCGGGCCGCCCGCTCGACGTCGCGTTCGAGACCGTGTGCCATGCCGGCCTGCTGCAGCTGCGGATGCTGGCGGACGCGAACGGCGGCCTGGACGCGCCCGCGGTGTGTCCGTTCCTCACGCGCTTCGAGGAGAACTGCCGGGCGCGTTTCTCCGAGCGGACGGGCAGCCTGCTGATGAGCTGCTTCCGGGTTCTCGAGACGCGCGGCATCTGCCGCCACGCGCTCTGGCCCTACGCGGCCGCGCCCGCGACGCCGGTGTTCGGGGCGCACGTCGCCGCGTCCGAATTCCCGCCCGGTACGGACGAGGATGCCGCCAAGCGCCGCGTCCTGAGCGGCCTCTACCTGCTGTCCGCGCCGAACAACGTGGACGAGATCCGCGGCATCCTCGCGGGCGCGAACGGGCGGCGCCCGATGCCCGTCGCGGTGACGGTCGACTTCTTCGCGGGATGCGACGGCGAGACGTACGCGTTTCCCGCGACGGAGACGGACGCCGAGGGGCGCCTGGTCTCGAAGAACGCCTGGAACGGGCGGCACGGCCTGCTGATCGTCGGGTACGAGGACGACGCGGACGCGCCCGGGGGCGGGTCCTTCATCATCCGCAACTCGCTGGGAGAGGACTGGGGCCGGAAGGGCTACGGACGCCTGCCGTACGCCTATCTCGAATGCTTCGCGGTCGAGGCGGGGACGATCCTCCAGGACCTCGTCGACTACGAGGGGGACGGCTACGACGGCCTGCGGCCCGTGGACGGACCCGCCCCGGCGGCGCGCGCCACGCCGGCGCGGCGGCGGCGCACGGTCCTGATGAACCTGCAGGTGGCGCTGGTCCTGGTGGCGTCGACCTGGTTCGCGGCGCGCTGGTGGTATCTGCGCGCCGCGGCGGCACGCCGTCCCTGGGCAGAGGTCACGGTGTACGGCCCCGGCGGCGTCAACGCGAAGGGCGTGCTGCCGCCGTGGAACGTGAAGGGCGAGCCCGTCGACGGCGGCTACGTCTACCGGGTTCCGGCTGCGAACCGCGCGGAGGCCGAGGCCGTGCGCGCGACGCTCGGCGAGATGGAATCGCTCCACGAGAAGCGCGGCAAGCCGTTCACCTATGACGTGATTTCGGTCTTCCGGCTGCGCGG
>JAEDMN010000174.1 GCA_016302985.1 Kiritimatiellia bacterium
CGACATCGTCGAGACGCTCCAGGGGCCCGTTGAAATCCTCGACTGCCTGGGCGAGGCCTCTCCCTGTCCCCGCGCGCAAGGCTGCGTCTCGCGGTCCGTCTGGAACGACGTCAACACGGCCTTCTCGAACGCCCTCTCCGCGCTGACGCTCGAGCGGGTGCTCGCCCGCACACGAGAGCACGCGGCGAACGGGCTGGACTACTGCATCTAGAATCGGACATGGCGATCTACCAGCTTGACGAAAACGATTTCGGATTCCCGTCTGCCGAACTGGCAGATCCGGAGCTGGACGGACTGCTGGCCATCGGCGGCGGATATGAACCCGAACGCCTGCTGAACGCCTATGTCGCGGGCATCTTCCCCTGGCCCGTCCCGGGCGTGGACCAGATCACCTGGTTCTCCCCCGACCCGCGGTTCGTCCTCTTCGCCGGCGAACTGCACGTCCCCAAGTCGCTGAAGAAGGTGATGCGCAGTGGACGCTACGCCATCACCGTCGACCAGGCCTTTCCCGAGGTCATCCGCGCCTGCGGCTCCGTGCCGCGGCCCGGGCAGGACGGCACCTGGATCACGGACGCCCTCGTGGACGGCTACTGCGAGCTCCACCGCCTCGGCTTCGCCCACTCCGTCGAGGCCTGGCGGGACGGCGAACTCGCCGGCGGACTCTACGGGGTCACGCTCGGGAAGTGCTTCTTCGGCGAATCCATGTTCGCCCGCCGGCCCGACGCCAGCAAATGCGCCTTCGCGACCTTCGCCCGGCGACTCTTCGATGCCGGCACGCCCTGGATCGACTGCCAGGTGCGCACGGACCATCTCGCCCGCTTCGGCGCCCGTGAAATCCCCCGCACGGAGTACCTGCAGTTGCTTGACCGGGAAATGAGGTCCCTGTCGCAAGTGTGATATAATGTCGCCCGCATGATCGAAGACTACGGATACCGGGGCGGCCCCGTCGAGGGCAAGGACGCCATTCCCGCACGCGTGCTGGGAACCTGGGGCGACTACTACCGCGTCGTCTGCGACGAAGGCGAGGGCGTCGCGCGCAAGAAAGCCTCCGCCTTCCATGACAATCCGGACGCCGTGGTGCCGACGACGGGCGACTTCGTCTCCCTCCAGTGGAATCCGAACGGCGAGAGCCGCATCCTCGCGACGCTCCCCCGCTTCTCGAAGTTCGAACGCACCGACCCCTCCTCGTCCGGCCGCAAGGCGCAGGTCATCGCCGTCAACTTCGACACGCTCTTCTTCCTGACGTCGATGAATCAGAACTTCAATGTCCGCCGCATGGAGCGCTTCCTGTCGCTGGGGCGCGCCTCGGGCGCGCCGGTCGTCGTGCTGCTGACGAAGGCCGACCTCGTCTACAAGCGCATCCAGAAGCAGTTCCTCAAGGAGGCGCTCAAGCACGCCGGCGACGCGGAGGTTCACGTGATTTCCTCCCTCTCGGGCGACGGACTCGAGCTTCTCAAACCCTATGTGCAGCCGCGGAAGACGCTCGCCTTCATCGGCTCGTCAGGTGTCGGCAAGTCCACGCTCGTCAACGCCCTCGCGGGCGACGAGCTCATGCCCACGCTCGAGATCCGCGACTGGGACGACAAGGGACGCCATACGACGACGGAGCGCGAACTCGTCCTGCTGAAAAACGGCACGATGATCATCGACACCCCCGGCATGCGCGAAATCGGCATGTTCGAGGCGGACGCGGGCATCGCGGACGCCTTCCCAGACGTCGAGGAGCTTTTTCGGCACTGCCGTTTCTCGGACTGCCGCCACGACACGGAGCCCGACTGCGCCGTCAAGGCCGCCCTCGCCTCCGGTGCACTTGCCGAGGACCGCTGGCAGGCCTATCTGCGTCTCAAGGCCGAATCGGCCCGCGAGGAGATGCTCCGCGAGAAGTCCTCGCACCGCTACCGCAAGTAGCCGGGCACGCGCTTGAGTTCCGAGAGATAGAACACGGCGTGATGGGCGGCGAACTTCTTGAAGAGCTCGACCTTCCCCCAGACCGCCGCCACCTCCGTCTCGCGCGTGATTTCGGCCGGAACGGAGACGACTTGCGCGTTTACAGGCGTTCTCGCAGGACCAACAAGTCCGAGCGCAGGACCATGGACGCCGCGAGCCGCCCGATAGGCGTACTTCAGCGTGCAGTCCTTCGGATTGTTCACGAGCAGGAGCGGGCGCACGGACGCGGCGCCGGACGTTGCGAGCGCGGAATCGTCCGCAGGCATCGCGGCCGCGAGCGCGATGCCCTGGCCAACCTTATGCTCCTCCCCTGCCAGCCTCGCCAGGGCCTTCACGACAATGCGCCCGCCCAGCGAATGTCCCACGAGCGTCAGATTCGTCCGCGTCGATTCGGGCAGCGCGGCGAGACGTGCCGCCAGTAGCTCCGCCGCCATGTCCGCATTCGTCACGGACTGCCCCCAGCCATGGTTTCCATCCCAGTCGTAGTAGACGTACTTCGCCCCGGGGAAGGCGTTCGTCAGGGCGGACCAGGCAAGCGGTTCGGCCCCGCCGCAGCGCAGCCAGCCCGGCACGTACCAAACTTCGGACTTCGCCTCGGATGCAGTCGCCAACAGGACTCCGAGCAGGAGGACGGCGAGGCGTCTCATGCCCAGCCCTCGCCCTTCATCGGGCGGTTCATGAGGTCCGAAATCGCGGCGCGGACGGGATAGCCGTCGTAGCAGACGCGCCAGACGCAGTCCGCAATCGGCATCTCGACGCCCATCTCCTGCGCCATCTCGTGGACGACCTGCGCGTTGCCGACGCCCTCCGCGACCATGTTCATGGAGGACGTGATCGCGGCGAGCGTCTCGCCGCGCCCGAGCCGCTCGCCAACCGCGTGGTTGCGGGAATGACGCGAGGTGCAGGTCACAATCAGGTCGCCTGCGCCTGAAAGTCCGGCCAGCGTCTCGGGATCCGCCCCGCTGGCGCAGGCGAAGCGCGTGATCTCCGCAAGCCCGCGTGTGATCAGCGCGGCGCGCGTGTTGTCGCCGAGGCCAAGACCGTCCGACGCGCCCACGGCCAGCGCAAGCACGTTCTTGACCGCGCCGCCGGTCTCGACCCCGATCACGTCCGGGCTCGTATACACGCGGAAGCCGGGGCCGCTCCAGACCGTCTGCACCAGCCGCGCGCAGAACGGGTCCACGCTCGCGGCCGTCACCGCAGTCGGCATTCCCTTCACAACCTCCTCCGCATGGGAGGGTCCTGAAAGCGCGACGACCTTCTCCGTGCCGAGCGCCTCGGCGGCGATCTCCGTCATGCGGCGGTGCGTCTTCGGACAGAACCCCTTCGTCAGCGAGACGACCGTGGCCGATTTCGGCACGTAGGGACGGAATGCCCTGCAGACCTCCTCGAGGTGGCGGGACGGCGTTCCGAGCACGACCAGGTCCGCGTCCGCCGCCGCCTTCGCGTAGTCCGCCGTCCAGACGATCGAGGCCGGCAGTTCCGCGCCCGGCAGGTAGCGCGCGTTGACCCGCGTCCGCGCGATTTCCTCCACGTGCGCGGCGTTCCGCCCCCAGACGGTCACGGCGTGCCCGCGCGTCGCCAGCAGGGCCGCATTCGCCGTGCCCCAACTGCCCGTTCCGATGATCGAGATGTTCATACGTTCTCCTCCGCGTTGTACCAGTTCTCCAAGTTGCGGTTGAATTCCAGCCGCGTCGACGCCGACCACTCCCGCACCCGGCCGGTCATGATTTCAAAAGTCATCTTCACCTTGCGGCGACGGCATGTCGCCAGGGCGCCAAACCACAGAAGGATGGATTTGACGAAGGTTGGTCCGAAGGACGGGGAGGCGTCTCGGCCCTTGCGGCTCCAGATGCTGCCCCAGAGGCCGAGCGTGCGCACACAGACGACTTCCACGTTCGCGGGCAGGTTCCGGCAGACGTTGTATGCAAGCTGTCGGGTGCCGATCTCCTCGTGCGGCTCGGTCCAGATGTGCCCCGACGGATAGAAAATGACGTTGTGCCCGTCGGCCAGCGCGTCCGTGACGACGTCCGTGAGTCCGCGCGCGATCTTCGCGCCGCCCGCGGAGCGGTGCTTGCGCAAATCCGGCACGCGCACCGCGCCAAGGGTTCGCAGCACGAGCCCCGAGATGCCGCCGCGGTCGAGGAAGAGCTCGTCGACGAGCGGGACGACCGGCGTGCGCCAGAGTTCGGCGCCGACCAGCATCGGATCGACCATGGCCGGGTGGTTCGGCAGTACGAGGTACGTCTTCGCGGGATCGAGTTCCCCCAGACCGATTGTCTCGACCGCGTAGCGGCGCCGGAAGATCCAGCGTCCCGTCACGAGCAGCACGCCGCGGTAGTGCAGGGCGAACCACATCGGCACGACCGCGAACGCGACGGCCAGCAGCGGCAGAAACGCGCGCGGCCCCCAGAGCACGCTCACGGCGGCGTAGCAGCCCGAGGCCGCCAGCATGAAGAGGAAGGACACTTGGTTGAAGTAGGCCAGCACCGTGTTCAGCTTCGGCCCCTTCACGACCTTCTGGATCTCCGCGTCGAACGGCAGCTTGAAGAAGCCGAGGTCGAACGCGAGCACGCCCACCGTCGCGCCGAACGCGACGGACCCCATCGGGACGAAGAACAGCGCGAACAGCAGCGCGGACGCGATGCCGCCCGTCAGCACCGTCGCCCCCAGCAGGTAGTGGCGGCGGTCGACGAAGCCCGCGATCACCTGGCCCGCCACGATGCCCACCGCCGCGAGGGCGAGGATGCCGCCCGTGTGCGTCGCGTCGAGATGCAGCACCTGCTTCCCGTAGACGAGCAACCCCATCTGCAGCATCGCCGCCGCCCACCAGAAGACGGAAAGCGTGACGATCAGCGCGTTGAGTCCCGGATACTTCCCCGCCATCCGGCAGGCGCGGCGCAGGTAGCGGACGGGATTCACCGCGTGCAGCGCGCGGTTCTTCTCCTCCTCGGCGCGGATGGTGTAGCTGAAGGCGAGGCCCAGGAGCGCGAACGCGCCCAGCGCGACGTAGTGGACGACGGGCGCGACGTGGTCGACGGCGAAGGAGGCCGCGATCGTGCCCGCGAGCACCGCCAGGAACGTCACGCCCTCCATGCCGCCCATGCCCGTCGAAATGCGGTCCGCCCCGCCGACGTCCCGCACCAGCGCGTACTTCGACGGCGAGTACAGCGCGCTCTGCAGCCCCATCAGCAGCACCGCGCCGACCACAACGTACGGGGACTGCAGCAGGAAGCCCGCGACCGCCAGCGCCATGATCGGAAGTTCCGCCCACTTCGCGAGGCGGAGAATCCGCTTCTTTTCGAAGCGCGCCGTCAACCGGTCCGCCAGCGGCGAGAAGAGAAAGTACGGCAGCACGAGCACGCCAGCCGTGAGGCCCATGAAGACGGACTGCATCTTCTCGTCCGGCAGCCAGCCGATGACGACGAAGCTCGCCAGCGTCTTCAGAAAGTTGTCGTTCACCACGCCGAAGAAATTCGTCGTGAACAGGGGGAGAAAACTACGTCTGGACTCGTTCATTTCAGCCCCTCCTCTCGCGGGCCGCGCCCTTCCCGTATTTCAGCGCGCGGAAGATGCCGGCGCAGATGTGGTCGCGAATCCGGGCCGTCCAGTCCGCATCGGAGACGCCCTTCGGACGGAAGGACGTGTGCCAGACGGGGTCTGCCAGCGCGTAAATGCTCACCTGCGCCCACACGGACGACACCCAAAGGCGCAGCTCCGCCTCGTCCGAAACCGCCGTCGCCAGCAGCGCGCGCAGCGAATCGAAGACGGGACGGCCGAAGTCGTTCTTGAACTCCTCGTGGAATTTCGTCGGATGCGTGACCTCTTCGCGGAAGAGCGTCGCGCAGCGCTTCTGCGCCGTCTCCGTCGGCAGGGTCATGAAGAGGAAGTCGTCGACCCACGTGCGGACCGCGGTCTTCCAGCCGGCTTCGTCCTTCACGCCCTTGGCCAGCTGCGCGAGCGGCGCGCCCAGATCGCCGAAGAGGCTCTTCGCGACGAGGCGGTAGAGGTTCTCCTTCGAACCATAGTAGCGGTTCAGAAGCGCGTTGTTGACTCCGGCGCGCGCGCAGATGGCGCGTGTCGAGGCCTTCTCGAAGCCCTTCTCCGCGAACTCCTCCGTCGCCGCCGCGAGAATCGCGTCCCGCGTTTCCTGCCCGTCAGATCTTTCCTTGCGCATCAGCGTCCCCTTATATAGTAAGCACGCGCTTATGTTATCATGAACCCCTTCTGTCTGTCAATGTGAAACTTGGGGAAAACAAAGAAGCCCCGGAGCGCGTGCCCCGGGACTTCACCTGCGCGTCTGCCGCGCGCTTCAGCCGAGCGCAACCGGCTTCGCCTTCTGCGCGTCCCAGATCTTCTCCAGGGCGTAGTAGGCGCGGGCCTCGGGGGAGAACACGTGGACGACGATGTCCACGTAGTCCACCACGATCCAGCCCGATTCGGGGTCGCCGCTCGTGCGGAACGCCTTGACGCCCGCCTCCTTCATCGCGCCCTCGATGCCGGAGACGAGGCCCTTCAGATGCGGCGCGGCGGTACCCGTCGCGACCACGAAGACGTCGCAGAGACCGGAGATGCCGCGGACGTCGTACGTCCGGATATCAACGGCCTTCTTGTCCTCCAGAGCCTGGACGACGAGCTTAACCTGTTCTTCTAGCGTCATTGAGTCTGTACCTTGGTCTTACTTACTTCTTCTTGAGTCCCGGGATCACCGGCGCGACCTTGACCTTCTCGACGATCTCGTTCGCGATTTCCGGATGGTCCTTGAGGAACTGGATGGTGGCCATCGAGCCCTGGCCGAGCTGGTCGTTCCCGTAGGCGATCCAGCTGCCGCGCTTCTCGACCACGCCGCGGGCGAGCGCCGCGTCGAGGATGGAGCCCTCCCACGAGATGCCGCAGGTGTAGAGGATGTCGAACTCGGCCTCCGTGAACGGCGGCGCCACCTTGTTCTTCACGACCTTCACGCGCGTGCGGTTGCCGATGACGGATCCCGCAGGATCCTTGATCGCGCCGATGCGCTGGACCTGGAGACGGCAACTCGCGTAGAACTTGAGCGCCTTGCCGCCGGGCGTCGTCTCGGGGTTGCCGAACATCACGCCGATCTTCTCGCGGACCTGGTTCGTGAAGATGCAGAG
>JAEDMN010000175.1 GCA_016302985.1 Kiritimatiellia bacterium
GACCACCAGAAGCCCGGTCGGGGTCTGTCCCCGCGCATTCTGGAATCTCCATAAAGAAAATGTTCTTGCCTTTTTCCACCGTGTTGCCGAAATTCAACCTCTTACCAAGCGGGAGATCACATATCCGCTTGTATGACGATACTATCATCCTCGCGTTTACACCTTGTGTGATCACCTGTTCTCCAGCCAGATCCCGTTCTCCTGTTCCCCGTCCCCCGCGCCGCGGGCAGTGGCATCTGCACGGACATGACAACATCCAGCTCTACGCCGAAATCGTGAAAGAGCGGCGATATGAGACGGAGATTGAACGCGACGAGGCGTTGGACGCAGTGGCGGGCGAGAGCCGGCGACTCGTGGAAATCGTCCTCGACAAGGCGCTGTTCGGTGTCCTTGACCAGCCGGGGGAGGAGTCCGACCATGCGTGACATCCTCATCGCGGAAGACAATGCCCTCCTCGCGAAAGGAATCTGCACGGCGCTCAAGTCCGAACGCTACCGCGTACGCCACGTCGCCGACGGCGCGGCCGCCCTCGCGGCCATCGCCGAGCAACGGCCCGACGTGCTGGTCTTGGACATCATGATGCCGAATACAGACGGGATCACCGTCTGCCGGACGATCCGCCGTACGGATGCCCACCTGCCAATCCTCATGCTGACGGCCCGCGGGCTGGACAGTCAGAAGGTCGAGGGACTTTCGGCGGGGGCAGACGACTACTTGACTAAGCCGTTCTCCATCGCCGAACTTATCGCACGCATCGCCGCCCTTCTGCGCCGCGCGCTACTTGCGGCTCCAACTGGAGCCGATAGGGGGCGACAGCTATTCAGCATATCGGTTCATGAACTTGTCAAGCGGCTTGTGGGACAGGCGGCTGCCACACTTGACCTCAAAGGGCTTGATATCGTCTGAAAAATGAAGGAATGTCATTTTGTAGACGGTTATTTGCGGCAAAATACGGCGTAGATAGTCTATAAAATGACACTTGTCATTTTATAGACGGATCATGATTGACGCTTCGCCATGGCTTTTGGTAGAATGTTTACCGTTAAAGGAGGTCTTTGACCATGTTTATCGGCAGAAAACAGGAAATGCGCGACTTAAATGCGTTCTGGGGGCGCGACCATGGTGTTTTGATCACCTGTCGCGGACGCAGACGAATCGGCAAGAGTACGTTGATAGCAGAGTTCGCGTCTCAGTCTGCGCAGACCTTCATTTCAATCGTCGGCCTTGCTCCGCGCAAGGGAATGACCGATGCACGTCAGCGTCGTCACTTCTGCGAGAAAATCGCCGAAATAGCCGAACGCGAGTATCGAGAGGCAAACACATGGTCAAAGGCGTTCCGCCAGCTTGACGAGCTGATAGACAATCGCGGCCGCACTGTCGTTCTTCTTGACGAGATTTCGTGGATGGGAGGCTATGACCCTGATTTCGCGGGATATTTCAAGGAGGCGTGGGACGAGTATCTGCGCAAGCACGGCAACCTGATTTTCGTGCTGTGCGGAAGCGTCTCGTCGTGGATAGCGGAGAACATCCTCAACTCAACCGGTTTCGTCGGACGGGATTCATTCGATCTTGAACTAGGCGAGCTGTCGCTCTTCGACAGCGTCACTCTGTTTGGACCGACAGGGGCGCGGTTGTCGACTACGGAAAAGCTTGATATTCTTTCGTTGACAGGCGGGGTGCCGAAGTATCTGGAGGAAATCAGACCGGAGCTGTCTGTTGACGAAAACTTCAGACGATTGTGCTTTTTGCCGCGAAGTCTGCTGTTCAGGGAATTCGATGAAACTTTCAGCAGGGTGTTCGGACAGCGCGTCGCGACCAGGGGACGGATACTGCGGCTGCTTGTGGACGGACGCCGCTCCGTGTCCGAATTGGCGGACAGCGAGGAACGGTCCGTCAACGGGTCGTACGCCGAAGTGCTCCGGGATCTGTGCTACGCCGGATTTGTCGCCGAGGAGTCCGGCATGAACCCGCTGACAGGGAAGGCGGTCAAGGAGTCACGCTATCGTCTCAAGGACAACTACGCGCGGTTTTACCTGAAGAACATTGAACCCCGCGCTGCGGCCATCAAAGCGGGGCTATTCGAATTCGCGTCCCTTGAGCAGTTGAACGGATGGGATTCCATTCTGGGGCTGCAGTTTGAGAATCTCATTCTCAACCATGTGAACGACCTGTTCCCGCATCTTGGGCTCGAACGGTCGCTTGTGCTTTCCGCGGCCCCCTATCTGCAGAACGAAACGAAGCGCAACGAAAGATGCCAGATCGATCTTCTGATCCGCACCGAGCGAACGCTCATGGTTGTCGAAATCAAACGACAGCGCGAAATCCGGCACGATGTGGTGGACGAAGTTTCCGACAAGGTGCGGAAACTGAAATATGACAAAAGGCTTTCGGTGCGGACGGCGCTTGTCTATGACGGGCATCTTTCCGCATCCGTACCGGCGGACAGATATTTCGACTACATAATCCCTTCCGATGTGCTCCTCGCGCAGAGATAAGGCGGAAATGCCTCCGCCGTTCCCATTCCCGCATTACACTGCCGCCTGATTGCACTACTCCCCCCCATCAAGGGATGGCGCGTTGGCAAGGCCGGGTGTAGGACCGAGAAGGAGGACCGAGAAGGGTGTAGAGTAGAGCGGGACGCCCCGTGGGATCGCCGCGATCTCCTCGTCCGTGTAGGATTTCTCAATCAATCTGGTTTCCGCTCTTCGGTTCTCAACCTGTCACATCAATTTCACTTGTTTCATCTGTTTCACCCAGCCAACCGGTGAAACAGGTTGGCCGGTGAAACAGGTTATCGGACAAACGGTTCGGGGCGGTAGACCGAGCCGTCGGGGTTCTCGAGCAGGTAGCTGACGGGGCCGACCGCGCGGCCGTTCCAGTCCCACGGCGTCCCGTTGTAGTTCGAGACGATCTTCGACCCGTCTCCGAAGACGGTGAGGAAGACGTTCGGCGCGAGCGTGTCGTGGCGGACCATCTCCTCCTTCTGGAGGTGCCGCACGGGCACGAACTCCTCGTGCGCCTTCCGGATGCGCGGCACGTCGGCGAACTTGTAGGTGTAGAAGATCGGACGGCCGCCGAACTCGACGATCTTGAGCGCGACGCGCGGATCCTCGACCCCGTCGCCGATCATCCAGCGCGGATCGCCGCTCTTCTCGAGCTTGTACATGCACTTGCCGCGGGTGTGGTTCTGGCACCAGCGGTCGGAAGTGTAGAGGATGATGCCGTGGTAGACGAGCTCCCAGAGCGGATAGACGCCCTTCGCGAGCTTCGGCAGCTTCCCCTCGTCGAGCAGCTTGAGATCGCGCTCGACGTAGTTGATGTAGTCGAGGTTGCCCGCCACGTGGTCGTAGCCGCTCTCGCTGGCCGAACCGCCCATGAGTTCCTTGCCGTACGCGAGGATGCGGTTCTGGAACTCGGCCATCCGCTCGGGCGTGCACGCGTGCTTCGGATCGCCGCAGCGCTGCGGGTAGGTGGCGGAGTAGACGTCGATGTAGTGCGGCCCGCGGACGCCGAGCGCCGCCATCATCTTCATCTCCTCCGGCAGCCACCGCTCCCACGCGCACTTCTGGCAGACCCAGTAGCACTGGCCGCCGGCCCAGAGACCGCCCTTGTCGAGGGCGCCGTCCGCCCGCTTGCACACCCAGTCCTCGTCCCACTTCGTCGAGCACATGTAGCCGTCCGTGTTGGAGGCGTGCAGCGCGAACTGGTAGCCGAGCTCCTTCGCCTTCCGGATCAGCCGGTCGAACGCCTCGGGGCCGCCGGCCTCCGCGCCGACGGGGAAGTGCCACGGGATGCGGCCGTCGTAGCCGCCGTCCTGCCAGCCCGCGGAACAGACCGAGAGCTTGTCCACGCCCGCGTCCTTGATCGCCTGCAGGAACTCCTCCGTCACGCCGAACGGCATGTGCACGACGATCGGCGGCTCCTCGCCCTTCCTGAAGAACAGCTTGGCGTCCTTCGCGTCGGGGATCGGCTTGGCCGCGTGCGTCTGGATGCGCACGACGATCGCCTCGCAGAGGTAGGCGAGCTCGGGATGAGCCTTCGCGCGCGCCTTGATGGTCTGCACCGCCCCGCGGTCCAGCTGGTACTTCCGGTAGGCCTTGGCGAGGCCGTTGTAGTCCGCGGACGCCCCCTCGAGCTTCCGGAATTCGACGACGATGTCGTCGTAGTAGTCCTTGAAGAAGGCGTGCACGGAATCGCAGCGGAAACGCGGAAAGGTCTCGTACGCCCCCTGCTTCGCGACGGTCATGAAGTCGTAGTCGAACCGCCAGGTCTTCACGTGGCCCCACCAGAGGTCACCGCCCCTCTTCAGGCCGAAGACCGGCATCAGCTGGCGGCCCTTCGCGTAGACACCGTCGTCCTGGTCGAACTCGCCGTAGGTGCCGCGCGCCTGGATCCAGTAGCCCGGCTCGCCCTTCCTCGCCTTCATGAAGTCCGGCACGACCTCCACGGCGAAGGCGTCCGCCGGGATCTCGCCCTTCCGCACGACTGCGCGGAACGCGCCGTCCGGCAGACGTTCCAGCTCGACGCGGCGCGTCTCCGCCCGCACGGTCTTCTTCGGCGTCCCCCACAGGACGCGCACCTCCGCCTGCTCGGCCATCGCCGCCAGCGCCATCGCCGCCACGAGAATCAATCCGGTCCGCTTCATGCCCTCACCTCCACCCGCGAATCAAACAACAATGCGACAAAGCAATGCAAACAACCCGGCGCTCACTTCAGCAGGAAGTCCTGCGCGGGCACCGTCACGCCGTCCAGCGTCTTCGCCTCGGCCGTGTGGTTCACGTAGACCTTCTGCCCGTTGCCGTACGACACCCGCACGAAGCCGGGCGCCAGTTCGCGGTGCTCGAGCATCTCCTCGAGCTGCAGGTGGCGCAGCCGGACGAACTGGTCGTACGCCTTCTTGATGCCCGCGAGGTTGTCCTCGCCCACGTGGTAGAAGATCGGCCGTCCGCCGAACTCGACGAGGAGCAGGTTCTCCGGCTGCTTCAGCACCTCCTGCGTGACCTTGTCCGGATTGGACAGCACGCAGTCGTGGAACGCGAGCTCGAAGAACGGCACGAACTTCTCGGGCGTCGGCGTCTTCCCCTCGGCGAGCGTGCGCCGGTGTCCGCGAATCGCGGCCGTCGCGTAGTTGATGTAGTCGACATACGCGAGCAGGTGGTCGAAGCAGCACTCGCTCGCGAAGCCCCCGAAACGGGCCCGGCAGTCCTTCGCCGCGGCGATCTGGTACGCCATCTGCTCGTTGCGGTTCGCGGCGTGCTTCGGATTGAGGCAGCGGTACGGGAACGCGGCGGTGAAGACGTCGATGTAGTGGCAGCCATGGAAGCCGAGCTCCGCCGTGCGGCGCAGGTTGTCCCGCATGAAGCCCTTCACCTCCCAGGCGTTCCGCAGGCAGAGGTTGTAGGCGCGGCCACCGCACCAGGACCCGTTCGTCTCCAGCTTTCCGTCCGGGCCCCGGCAGGCGATGTCGCCCCCGTCCCAGAGCGGAGAGCACGTGTAGCAGTCCGTGTAGTTGTCCTGCGCGTCCATGACGTAGCCGAGCGCCTGTCCGCCCGCGATCAGCCGGCGCAGCCCCGCCTCGCCGCCCGCCACGGGCTCGACGGGGAAGACGGCCGGCGCGCGGCCGTCGTAGCCGCCCGTCTGCCAGCCCGCGACGCACATCGCGACGTCGTCCACGCCCATCGCCTTCAGCTTCTTCAGCAGCGCGAGCGTGTCGTCGAAGGACCGGTTGCAGCGCACGGGATGCTCCGTCTCCGGCGTGAAGTCGACGGCGTCCGTCTTGCGGTTGAACGGCTTCTGGGCGCACTGCTGGCGCACGGCGACGCACTTCGCCAGCTGCGCGAGGTGCGGACGCTCGCGGATCCGCTCCTTCAGCGTCTTCAGCTCCGGGTCACGCGCGAACTTGTACTTCCTGTACGCCTTCGCCATCGCGTTGTAGTCGCTCCCCGCGGGCAGCTCGTAGAAGAGGACGGACATGTCCTCGTACGCGCCGATCCCCGTCTCGCCGACGCGCCAGCGCGGGAACATCTCGTAGACGCCGTCCTTCACCTGCAGCCGCACGTCGAACTCGAAGCGCATCCCCTCCATCACGGCGAGGAAAGCCCCGCGCGGCGTCCGCATCGCGTAGTACGGCAGCGTGACCCAGTTCCGCGCGCAGGCCCATCCGCCTGCGCCGCGCGCGAAGGACCCCATCACGCCGCGCCCCCCGAGCCAGAAGCCGTCCTCGCCCTTCGTCGCCCGCGCGCAGTCCGCGAAGAACTCGACCGTCCATGCGTCCTTCGCCTCCTCCGCCTTCAGCGTCGCGCGCAGCGCGCCATCCGCCTCCCGCACCACGGGCAGCGCCACCGTGCGCGCGGTCTTCCGGTCCGCGGCCGTGACAACGGCCCGGACCTCAAGCGCCAAGGCCACGTGCGCGAAGACCAGGGCCAGCAGAAGCGCAACCGGTTTCATGTACGACATCGATCTCCTCCTTTGTAGAAAAGCTCCCCACCATCGGGTGGGGAGCGTCTCGGCGGGCACTCCCGCTCAATCGCCGAACAACCAGCCCAGCAGGCCGCCCCGACGCGGCGGCGGAGGGGGCGGAGGCGGAGGCGCCACCACGGGCTGCTGCACCACCACGGGGGCGGGCTGCACGGCCACGGGCTGCTGCACCACGACCGGCGCCGGCACGACCATCGCGGCCTGCACGGGCGGCGGCGCGAAGTGGTAGCCGCCGTTGTAGCAGTAGTTGTAGCCGTCGTAGTAGTAGCCCTCGCCGTAGTAGTAGACACCGTCCACATAGTAGCTCCACGGCGTGGGCACCCACTGCCACGCGTGGAGGTAGCCGGTCATCGGCGGCGGAATCGGCGGACGGCCCCAGAAGCGGGCGCCGTGCGGGCGGTTGGCATGGAAGCCATGGTGGTGCGGCGGCGGAAGGTGCCTACCGGCTCCGTGCAGGCCCATGTGGCGGCTGGTCTCGCGGAACTCGGGGCGCGGCAGGACGGGCTTGCCCGGCAGGGGCCTCGGGCCCGGCAGCGGCTTCGCGACCGGCAGCGGCTTCGGACCGGGCAGCGGCTTCGCGACCG
>JAEDMN010000176.1 GCA_016302985.1 Kiritimatiellia bacterium
CCGTCTAACCTTCTCCTAACTGAAATCCAACCGCGTTCTCACGGAACGGGCATCGTATTCTGACAGGGCTTTCCTATACTCTGTGGCGTCAAGGCAAAACAGAGAAAAGGAAAGAAATGAACAGAAAGATGATGCAGGGATTGGTGGCCGCCGCCGCGGCCGTCGTACTGGCGGGATGCGACCGGGGATTTGATCCGGCGGCTGAAATCGGTCTGGTGAGCCGCGAGGACGGCTCGGGAACGCGGAGCGCGTTCATTGAACTGACGGGCATCCAGACGAAGGGTTCCGATGGCAGGAAGATCGATCGGACCAGTCCGACGACGATGATTGCGAGCTCGACCGCCGTGGCTCTGACGACGGTGGCCGGGGATCCCGCCTCGCTCGGCTATCTTTCGCTGGGCGCCGTGAACGACTCGGTCAAGATCGTGAAGGTCGATGGTGTGGCGCCGACCCGCGAGGACATTGCCGCAGGGCGCTATGCGCTCGTCCATCCCTTCAACGTGGTGACGAAGGGGCCAATCGAGGCGCTCAAACCCGCAGCGCGAGATTTCCTGAACTGGATTCTCTGCGAGGAGGGTCAGCGGATCGTCGAGCGTGCGGGCTATCTGCGCGTGAGCACGGTCATCCCCTACACGGGGGCGGCGTCTGTGGCGGGCAAGGTCGTCTGTTCGGGGTCGTCGAGCGTGACGCCCTGCATGGAGAAGCTGAAAGAAGCCTATTGCCGGACGCACGTCGGCGTGTCCATCGAGGTCCAGCAGAGCGACTCCTCGTCCGGCGTCGCCGATGCACGCGACGGGGTCTGCGACCTGGGCATGGCCAGCCGTGGGCTGAAGGGGAGCGAGTCTGGCTCGGGACTGGTGGCGACGCCCATCGCCCTGGACGGCCTGGCCGTCGTGGTGAGTCCTCTGAATCCGATCGAGAGCATCTCGAAGGAGTACCTCCGCAAGGCGTTCACGGGAGAGATCTCGACTTGGTCCCAGATGAAGTGACGATTCTCGGGTCCAACAGATGGAACGTACCTTCAAACTGGTTTTCGCCGGAGCGGCGGCGCTGGCCGTCGTCTCCGTCGGAACGATCTGCCTCTTCCTGATTTTGGAAGGGGCGCCGGCCATTCTCCGGATCGGGGTCGTGGACTTTCTGGCGGGCACGTCGTGGCGTCCGGGCGAAGGTGTCTTCGGCATTCTGCCGATGCTTGCCGGCTCCGGGGCGATCACGCTGGGCGCCATCGTGCTGGGCGTGCCGATCGGCATCCTCACGGCGGTGTTCTTCGCCTTCTTCGCCCCACGCGCCGTGGCGCGCATCGTCCATCCCGCCGTCACGCTGATGGCGGGCATCCCGAGCGTCGTCTACGGTTTCTTCGGTCTGATGACGATCGTGCCGCTCGTTCGGTCTCTGCTGGGCGGACGCGGCATGTGCGTCCTTTCGGCTTCCATTCTTCTGGCGATGATGATTCTGCCGACCGTGATCCTCGTGGCGGAGGCGGCGCTCAAGGCCATTCCGCAGACGATTTACGAGGGCGCGCTGGCTCTGGGGGCGACGCATGAGCGGAGCGTCTTCGCCGCCGTTCTCCCTGCCGCCCGCAGCGGCGTTCTCGCCGCAGTCATTCTTGGGGTTGGACGGGCCATCGGCGAGACGATGGCGGTGATCATGGTTGCGGGCAACCAGCCGTTGATCCCGACATCGCTGCTCAAGGGCGTTCGAACGTTGACCACGAATGTCGTACTCGAGATGGGCTATGCCGCCGACTTGCACCGCGAGGCGCTGATCGGCACGGCGCTCGTCCTCTTCCTGCTGACGCTGCTCGTCAACGGCAGCTTCTCTCTTCTCAAACGAAAATGAAAAGAAATCCCACATATTGCGGATCCCGAGCGCTTCGCGCGCTGGTTTGGTTCGCGGCGGCGTCGACTGTTGCGATCCTCCTGGTCATGATTCTGGATCTGACCATCAAGGGCCTTCCGTACGTCAAGGGTTCGCTCTTCGCCTGGACCTATACGTCCGAGAACGTGAGCCTTGTGCCGGCGGCGGTGAACACGCTGGTGATGACACTGGTCGCACTGTTGGTCGCGGTCCCGGCGGGAGTCTTTGCGGCGGTCTATCTGGTCGAATATGCCAAGCGGGGAAGCCGATGCGTCAATGCCGTGCGGCTCGCCGCCGAAACGCTGGCCGGCATTCCGTCCATCGTGTATGGACTCTTCGGAGCGATCTTCTTCGTGCGGCACCTGGGCTGCGGGAAGAGCCTGCTGGCCGGCAGTCTGACCCTGGCGGTGATGATCCTCCCGCTCATTCTTCGGACATCTGAAGAGGCGTTGCAGTCCGTGCCGGACATCTACCGCGAGGGCAGTTTCGGTCTGGGAGCCGGACGCGTCCGCACGGTCTTCCGCATTGTCCTTCCGGCGGCGGCCCCGGGTTTGTTCGCGGGCGTTCTGCTGGGCATCGGTCGCATTGTCGGCGAATCGGCCGCACTCGTCTTCACGAGCGGCACGGTCGCCCAGGTCGTGACCTCGTTGCTGGATTCGGGGCGGACGCTCTCCGTCCATCTCTACGCCATTTCGGGCGAAGGACTCTACATCGGCGAGACCTATGCGACGAGCCTCGTGCTCCTGCTGTTCGTCATCGCGCTCAATGCCCTGGCTGGGTTCATCCAGCGCAGGTTTGTCCGGAAAATCTAACAGGACCCCACACGAATGACAAAAACACTGAAGGAAAAGATCCGGATTGAGGATGTCAATCTTCATTACGGCACCTACCATGCGTTGAAAAACGTCAATCTGCTCCTGCCGGAGAAGGCGATCACCGCCTTCATCGGCCCGAGTGGATGCGGCAAGTCGACGCTGCTCAAATCGATCAACCGGATGAACGATCTGGTCGAAGGCTGTCGGATCGACGGATTGATCGCCCTCGATGGCGAGGATGTCTATTCGCCTGCGATGGACGTGAATCTGCTCCGCAAACGCGTCGGCATGGTCTTCCAGAAGCCGAATCCGTTCCCGATGTCCGTCTACGACAACATCGCCTTCGGCCCGCGGACCCATGGTATTCACGCGCGGAAGGAGCTGGACCGCATCGTCGAGCGTTCGCTTCGACAGGCCGCGATCTGGGATGAGCTCAAGGACCGTCTGGGCAAATCCGCGCTGGGACTTTCCGGCGGACAGCAGCAGCGGCTCTGCATCGCCCGCGCACTGGCGGTCGAACCGGAGGTCCTCCTGATGGACGAGCCGACATCTGCGCTCGATCCCATCTCGACAGGCAAGATCGAGGAGCTTTGCCTCGATCTCAAGGACCGCTACACGATCGTGATGGTCACGCACAACATGCAGCAGGCACTGCGCATCGCCGACCGTACGGCCTTCTTCCTCCTGGGTGAGGTCGTAGAAGCCGGTCCGACTGAACGACTGTTCTCCAAGCCCGTCGACAAGCGGACGGAGCGGTACATCACTGGACGATTTGGATGATTGTGGTGAAAGGATGAAAGATGAAGTTGAATTCACGTTTTGACGCGCAGCTGCGCGATTTGAAACAGGCGCTTGAGGAGATGACCACGTTGGATCTCGATTGCCTGAACGAAGTCGTCCGGGCCCTGCTGACTGGCCAGTCCCATCCGGCGGAACGCGTACGGTCTTTGGCGCTGGGAATCGACCGCGCCGAGCGCGACATTGAAACACTCTGCCTGCGCATCCTGCTTCAGCGGCATCCCGTGGCGAGCGATCTGCGCCAGGTGTCGGGGACGCTGAAAATGATCACCGATCTCCAGCGGATCGGTCACCAGTGCTGCGACTTCGCCGACATTCTCCTGAAAGACGGTCCTTTTCTTCCCGATCATCTGCGGGAACTTGCGGATCTCGCCCATCCCGTCGTCGAGATGCTGGAACGGGCGTCCGCCGCCTGCTCACAGGCCGACGTGTCGGCCGCACAGCAGGTGATCCACTCAGACAACGAAGTCGACCGGCGCTATGCCTCCCTGCGGACGCGACTCGCGGAGACCATTCGAACGCATGCGACGGGCGATACCGATCGCCTGCTTGACGTGCTGATGCTCGGCAAATACCTGGAACGGATGGCAGACCATGTCGTGATTTTCGCCCAGTGGATCATCTTCTCGGTGACGGGGGAACGTCTTGTCCCGGAGGAGGATGCTGCTGCGGATCGACGTCGAGATGGCGGCGGAGGTCGGATTCTTCCAGGTCGAGGAAGTGCTGATGCGGAAGCTGTCCATGAGTCCGGCCCGGTCGTTGATTGAACGCTCCGCCGGCGTTGCGGGGCAAGACCGAAAATGCTATCCTTGAAAAGGCGCGTGACAGATTTCTCGTCGAAGGCTAACCTCTTTCTCACAGGCGTCGGACGAAATCCTGACAGGAGTTCTCTAAACTTGTCGCGACAGGAAAACGAGGGAATGACACCAATGAAACAGGATACGACGATGACAAGAAAGAGTGGATTGAAGGTCTGTGCGGCCGTTCTCATGCTGACGGGCGCTGTGTGGGCGGGCAAACCCGCAATCAACTACTGGACGGACTATCAGCTTGAATACGGGATCACCGACCGTCTGGCCTTCACGGCCGAACAGGAGAACTGGTACGACACGGATCGGTTCTATCTTGAAGAGACGATTCTCATGGCGAAGGTGAAGGTCTTCGACTGGTTCTCCGTGGCGGTTGGCGATCGCTTCGTCGACGAGCGGGAAGTCCATGATGGCAAGCGCCAGTGGCGGTACGAGAACCGTCCGACGCTGGACCTGCTCTTCAAACATTCGTACGAGGGGTTCACCCTGGATTGGCGGAACCGGTACGAATATCGGGACAAGGAGGGCGCGGACCGCGAGTGGATGCGTTTCCGCAACCGTCTGCGTCTGCGGACGCCCTGGAAGTGGACGGACTGGAAGATCAGCCCCTACGTCAGCGAGGAGCTCTACTATGAAGACCGTCACGGTCTTGCCAAGGACAAACGCCTGAACCAGATGCGCTCTCTCGTCGGACTCTCGATGAAACCGGCGGAGCACGTGACGATTTCGGTCTTCTATCTGCTGATGCACAAGCAGTCGAGCGACCGGGGCTGGCAGCCCATCCACGTTCCGGGCATCGAGCTCAAGCTGGACTTCTAATCCGGGGGACCGACTTCTCTCGCAGAGATGTTTGGCCGGATGTGTTAGTTAACCACATCATTCGGACCAGTCTTCGTCCGGCGATTGGCGGTCGGAGTGGGTGAGGGGCTGACCCTTCTCGGTCCGCCGTTCGTGCCTCCGCGTCCGATGAAACCGTTCAAAGGCCCGGGGCGGGCAGGGAAATTCTGACAGAATCCTGACAAAAGGCTGATAGAATACGCGGCCATGAGCGAGTTGTTGTCGATTCTTGTCATGGTGGGCGGTGGCCTGGGGACCTTTCTCCTGGGCATGAAGCATCTTTCGGAGGGTCTGCAGGCCGTGAGCGGTTCCGGGCTGCGGAAGTTCATGTCGCTGGCGACGACGCACCGTCTGGCGGGCGTGGGGACGGGCCTCGTCACGACGATGATCGTGCAGTCGTCCTCGATCATCACGGTGATGGCGGTGGGCTTCGTCTCCTCCGGCCTCATGAATCTCACCCAGGCGATCAACGTCATCATTGGTTCGAACATCGGCACCACGACGACGGCCTGGTTGATCGCCTTTGCTCCCGACGTCAAGATGCTGGGGCTCTGTGTGGTCCTGTTCGGTGCCGTTCTCTACTTCTTTCTCAGCCGTGAACGCCTTCACAATCTGGGCCTCGCGTTGATGGGGCTCGGCTTCATCTTCATGGGGCTCTACTGGATGAAGGAGGGCATGGAGCCCGTGCGCGGGATGCCGGCGGTGGTGGAGCTGTTCAAGTCGATGGACGCGCGGTCGATCTGGGGGCTCATGAAGTGCGTGCTGGTTTCGCTCGTCTTCACGGCGGTCGTGCAGTCTTCCGCCGCCACGACGGCAATTTCGATGACCCTGGCGCAGCAGGGTCTGTTGAGCTTCGAGGCGGCGGCGGCGACGGTGTTCGGCATGAACATCGGCACGACGGTGACGGCCTGGCTCGCGGCCTTCAACGGATCGGCGGAGGCCCGTCAGACGGCGCTCGCCCACACGCTCTTCAACGTGCTGGGGACGCTGGTCATCCTTCCGTTCTTCATTCCGGCGATTCTGCCCGTGGCGACCTCCTTCTTCCCGAACTACGCGAAGGCGGTGGTGGCGAACGGCGTCACGACCTATCCGAACATCGCCGCGCCGATGGCCGCGATCCACACGCTCTTCAATCTCATCACGACCGCGCTCTTTCTGCCATTTGTCAAACCGTTCGCCCGCTTTGTTGCACGGATGATTCCCGCAAGGACCTCCGAGAAGCCGCACCTGAGCGCGCTGGAGATGACGAACCACCTCTCTCCGGTGATTGCCTGCGACCAGGCGCTTCTGGAGGTGACGTTCATGCGCGACAGCGATCTCGAGATGTTCCGCCACGTCCGCCAGGTGCTCACGGGGGAGGCGGACGAACGCACGCAGGAGCACATTGCGCACCGCGAGGACGTGCTCGACAATGTACAGAAGGAAGTGACGGAGTTCCTCGGCAAGGTGATGATCAAGCGTGTGCCAATCGAGGTCGCCGAACGGGCGCGGCGCCTTCTCCGCATGTGCGATGAGCTGGAGTCCGTCTCCGACGAGGCGGCGACGATCGTGAAGGTGACGCGTCGGCTGCGCCGGGACGGGCAGCAGTTCTCGGACGCGTCCCTGCAGGTGCTGCTCGGCATCCACGACCGGACGCTTGCGTTCGCGGAGAAGGTGTCGGGCTATCTGAAGTCGCCGCGTCCGGTCTTCGACCTGGAGGCCATACAGACCGAATCGCGAGGACTCCATGAGCTGGTCCGTTCCAGTCGCCAGGGCCAGCTCATGCGCATTGGCCCGGACGACCCCACGTCGCCGATCCGCGTGCTGGTCGAACTCGACATCCTCAATGCCTATGAGCGCGTCCGCGCCTATTACCTCAATATCGCCGAAACGCTTTCCGGCGGCAAACGGTAAAAGGCGGAACGCCGCGGCAATGGC
>JAEDMN010000177.1 GCA_016302985.1 Kiritimatiellia bacterium
CCGCCGTCACCAACCGGGCCTCCTACACGACGGACGACGGTCTGCCGTCGAACGGCACGGACTACTTCGTGCGCATCCGCGAGGGCGTGAGCGACTACGAGTGGGTGAAGCTGGTGACGACGGTTTCGACGAACGCGTCGAACATCGGCACGAACGGGCTGCTGTTCGGCTCCGAGAAGTCGGTCCGCATGGAGCTCGTGGGCGACCACACGTGGCGCTACCACTACTACGTCGCGACGAACACGGTGGGCGAGACGCTGCGCTTCCACTTCCAGGGCAAGGAGTACTTCAAGACGAACGAGCTGGACCTCGCGTACAGCGTGCGCACGAACACGTGGTACTCGGACCTCTCGGCCGGTCTGCCGTACCTGCCGTACACGTCGGTCGCGAACAGCGAGTACACGCTGGACGTCGCGACGCCGCTCGACGGCGCGTCGACGCACCTGATGATCGACTTCAACGACGAGCTGAAGAGCTTCAGCGTCAGCCACGCGTCCTACCAGAACTTCAACATGTGGACGGACGCGCTGGACGGCTTCCGCGGCAACGCGAACTACAACGACGAGAACCCGACGAACGGCGCGTCCGCCTCGGGCGTCTCCGACCTGAAGAAGTCCTTCGACGCGGACATGGGCCTGTGGGACACGTCCTCCTTCACGCTCAACTACTGGCACGAGGGCTTCGACTACGTCGAGCTGGACGACACCACCTACCGCTACGACGTGCACCAGGTCACGGCGACGACCCCGAACGGCTGGGACGTCGAGAACGGCGCCTTCGTGCCGGGGCGGCGCGGCGTCGAGCTGGACCGCGACGGCGCCGCGCAGAAGAGCATCGCCTGGCAGATGGACGGCTACGGCAAGGGCTCGATGACGCTGCGGAAGAGCTCGGTGCCCGGCGTCGGCACGGTGTCGTTCACCGCGCGCATCTCGCAGAACCCGGCGTTCGAGAGCTTCTCGACCTACCTCGACGGCACGCGCTGCACGAACTACGCGGTGAGCGCGCAGCTCACGATGAGCCGCCAGTACGACGCCGGCAACAAGCTCGGCCCGGCGGACATCGCGCCGACGCACCCCTCCGTCTCCCTCGTCGGCTACTACCGCGAGTCGAAGGGCTGCTACGAGCTGCGCTTCGTGCGCGTCGACGACTCCCACCTCTCCGCCGAACTCTGGAAGTGGACGCAGGCCGCGGGCGAGATGACGGCCACGCTCCTCACCTCCAACATGCTCAACACGGCGGGCAACAGCGTGCCGGGACCCGCCCCCGCCGACTTCAACAGCGGCAAGCAGCGGACCCTCGCGAAGTTCGACAACCTGCTCATCCCGACGGGCGGCACGTTTGTGAATCTCAACAACGAATGGACGGCGGCGATGTTCTCGCTCTACACGTCCGGCACGCGCGTCTTCCTCGACGGCTGGATCTCCGACAAGCGCAACACGAACCGCCTCGACCAGGACGTCGCGAACCTCAAGCACGCGATCCACTGGGTGGACGAGGATCCCGGCGCGCTCGTGCGCGGCTCCTACGGCGTCGGCTCCTGCGACTGCAAGGCGTCTTTCGGCCAGATCCAGAAGCACAACTTCTCCGGCAGCGGCTACGGCATCGAGGACAACCGCTACAACGTCAACACGAAGGGCGAGGAACAGACGGACTACTTCGCCGAGGACTGGGACATCATGGACAACCGCTGGTGCCAGATGACGACCGAGGAGTCGACCCAGTGGAAGCACGCCGGGCTGAACGCCGTCATCCCGGACGACCAGTCCGTCGAGATTCTCGTCGCGGACGCGGTGGACGGTGGCAGCGGCGCCTGGAAGTCGCTCTGCACGACGAACATCGCGACGTTCTCGACGAACCTCTTCACCCTCGCGGTGCGCACGACGGACGACTCCTTCGTGCAGCTGCGCACGGGCATGGGCGACGCCTCCGTGACGGTCGACGACGTCGACGTGACGAGCTGGGCGGCGAAGGACCGCGGCTCCACCGATTCCTACTACAGCGAGGAGTGGAGCTACACGCGCGGCGTCGTCGAGACGACGGCCGACGTCGAGGGCGGCGAGATGCAGGTGCTGCCCGCGGGCACGAACGGCTACGTCTTCGTCTTCAAGGACGCCGGCCGCACGATCTCGTTCACGCCGAAGGCCGACATGGTCGTCGACCGCCTGCTGCTCGTCGGTGGCGGCGGCGCGGGCGGCTGGACGCTCGGCGGCGGCGGTGGCGGCGGCGGCGTGCAGGACTACGACTGGGGCGTGACGAACGCGGTGACCCTGAAGAAGGGCGAGGTCGTGCGCATCGTGGTCGGCAAGGGCGGTGACAACTACTACGTCGCCAACAACGGCAGCGGCAACTGGAAGTCGGGCGGGAACGGCGGCAAGTCGTCCGTCGTCAATTTCGGTGGCAAGAGCTACGACGCCGAAGGTGGTGGCGGCGGTGCCGGATGGGGCAGGACGGGCAACTCCCTCGCGACGGGCGGCGGTTCCGCGCAGGGCCCGAACAACGGCCTCAGCGCGACGCGTGCGCCCGGCCGTGCCGGCCTGGGCAACAGCGGTGGCCGCGCCTACGGCGACCGGGCGGGCGGTGGCGGCGGCGCCTCGCTCGACGCGGACGGCGAGGGCGAGGACGGCAGTGCGGCGAAGAACGGCGCGGGCAACGGCGGCAACGGCCGCATGAGCGACATCACGGGCCGGATCGAGTACTACGGCGGCGGCGGTGGCGGTGGCGCCGGCACGGGCGGCGACCGGACCCCGGACTCCGCGATGGGCGGCGAGGGCGGTCTCGGTGGCGGCGGCGCCGGCCTCAACGCGGCCGCGAAGGACCGCACGGTCGCGAGCACGGGCGGTGGCGAGCTGGACGGCACGAACGGCCTCGGCGGTGGCGGTGGCGGCGGTTCCAACGGCGGCGCGAACGGCACGAACGCGGGCGGCAAGGGCGGCAGCGGCGTCGTCATGTTCCGCGTCCGCACCGCGGCGAAGATCTGCACGCTGCAGCCGTCCCGCGCGGTGATCGTGGGCGAGACGGAGGACGATCCCGGCCTGGTCGAGCCGATGGGCGTGCGCTCCCCGCTGCTGGAGGACGGCATGTCGCTGCTGAGCCTCACCTACGCGAACGCGAACTCGAACTGCGTGCTCTGGCTGCAGGTCGCCACGAACTGCCCGGACCACTCGATGGTGGGCGGCTTCACGGACGCCTTCCCCGAGCTGGACAACGGCATGTGGGAGACGAAGGCCGTCTGGATGTTCCCGGGCGCGGCCAAGGGCGCGACCGCGACGCCGAACGGCGTCCGCACGGGCGTCGTCACGAACCTCGTTCCCGTGAGCGAGCTCGCGAGCGGCACGATCTCCTTCTACCAGAGCCTGCGGGCGCCGGTTTCCGGCCTCATGCGCGTGATCATCGACCCGGCGGTCGTGCGCGAGGGCAAGCGGCGCGCGCTGAGCGATCCGGACTACGGCCGGATCACGGTCGTGGGGGCCTACTGCTACAACGAGCCCGAGCTCGACATGCGCAGCTGGTGGGGCTGGAACCTGCACACCGAGGGGTGGAACACGCACGACAAGTCGTACGCGTACCTCGCCGACGCGCCGAACGGCCTCTCCTGCATGCTCAACTTCTCCTCGAAGGAGTCGGACAACAACCACAAGGACGCGAACGGCATCGGCCTGGGCGAGGAGAACGTCGCCGAGTACGCGAAGAACAACCCGTTCGTCCAGTGCCCGCCGCTCACGAACGGCATCGGCCAGGTGAGCTTCCGCGCGCGCGTCTTCACGAACAACCAGGCGCGCAGCAGCTGGGTCACGCTCTTCGGCTCCACCGAGCCCGACGCGTACCAGCCCGAGGACTGGGACATGTGGGTCAAGCCGGACGGCACGGGCGGCTACAAGCCGCTGGCCGAGTTCGAAATCACGAACACCACGTTCCAGACCTTCACGTGGAAGTCGACGGACGACAACGAGCCGCCGCACGCGATCCGCATCGAGGTGAACGCGGCGCGCTGGGGCCGCTCGCCCGACCCGTCGCAGTACAACGCCAACTGGGAGACGCCGCAGGCGAAGCCGATCCAGCGCGTGCTGATCGACGAGGTCTCGGTGAGCGAGCCGATCGTGCCGCGCCTCGTGTTCCGCGACGTGCGTCCGTTCCGCAGCCGCCAGCTGCGCGAGGAGGCCCATGTCGCCGTCTCGAACGTGACCTCGGCGAGCGAGCAGCCGATCACCGGCGAGAGCTGGGGCATCCAGGCGACGGTCGAGCCGCAGCAGATGAGCGACGAGCTCGACACGGACTCGATGCGCGTCTTCGCCTCCTTCCACCGCGGCGAGATCCCGTGGGGCTACCAGAACTGGGCGGAGAACGAGCGCATCGTCGAGCTGCCGCGCATGGGCTCCAACCTCGTCTTCCGTTCGCACATGGACCGCCCCGAGTCGATCCAGGCGCCGGTCGAGGCCTTCGGCACGGTGCAGTACATGGTCTTCGCCGAGTACAAGGACCGCGCGGGCGTCGTGCACACCAACTGGCTGAAGGCCGCCGAATGGACGCCGCCGTCCTGGTACTACGGCCTCGAGGACCTCAACGCCCGCTACGGCGCGAACATCCCCGAGCGCTTCAGCGGCTACTCGATCTTCGACTCGGTCTCGCCGAAGCGCGCCTGGGTGAACGAGGTCAACTACCAGAACCACGACAGCGACGAGGTGGTCGACAAGCGCAACCAGTTCATCGAGTTCGCCGTGCCGCAGAACGCGGACCTCTCCGGCTGGTACCTGCGCATCACCGGCAGCGAGACGTACTCCAACCGCGTCCTGGCGGTCTTCGGCCGCGGCAACGCGACGAAGACGGTGAAGTTCGGCACCGTGCCCGGCGTCGACTGCACGAACAGCTACACGTTCATGACGCTGCGCAGCCCGCTGACCACGAACACGGTGGTGAAGCAGGCCGCGGACGGCGTGTGGGACGCGGTCAGGGACGACAGGGCCCACATCGGCGACAACGGGACCCTCAACGGCTACGAGCCCTACGGCATCGCCCTGGTCCGCCCGAGCGGCGTGATTGAGCACGAGGTCGTCGTCGAGGGCCGCAACGCGTGGCAGGGCACCTTCCTCGAGCCGCTGTTCTCCGGCACGAACATGACGGCCGAAATCAAGGCGAAGCAGCCCGGCAGCCCGTGGTTCTTCGCCGGCGCCGACCAGCCGAAGGGGACGCTCGGCGTGTGGACGAGCCACGGCGAGGCCGCGGTGTGCTGGACGAACCGGATGATGCAGACGCCCGGCCAGATCAACCGGAAGGAGGATGGCACCCTGCAGGACATCGATCCGGAGTGGTTCCTGCGTCCGAACGGCACGAACGTGTGGATCTACGCCAACATCAACAGCCCGCACATCGCGCAGGTGGTCGCCGGCGTCACGAACCGCAGCGTCCAGGTCATCGTGATCGGCAAGGGCGAGAGCACGAACATCGTCTACGCGCTCGACCGCTGGTACGAGATCGGCACGCTCACGACGAACGCGGAGGATTCCGTGGCCGTCGAGGTCGCGGGCGCCCGCGGCCGCGGTGGCGCGCACGACACCCCGCCGCACCAGTACACGCTGCGTCTCGACAACGTCCAGTCCTCGATGACGGTGAATGCCGGCGATCAGGCCAGCCAGGTCGTGGTCGACGCCGGCCTGCCGCGCGACGACCCGTACTTCCCGGCCGTCATGCACTGGCTGCACAACCGCTTCCCCGAGGCGGAGGACGGCGAGCTGCACCTGGCCGACTTCCTCTCGCTCGACGACGTCAAGCGCGGCACGCTCGGCATCAAGGACATGTACTGGCTCGACATCCCGCCGACCGAGTCCGGCTGGGTGCTGAAGGGCGGCATGGGCTCCGGCGATCCGAACTCGGGCAACCCGGGCTGCGTGCCGAAGGGCTACGTCTACACGGACTGGAGCAGCGGCGAGGCGAAGGAGGTGCCGGCGACGAACGTCGTCGTGACCCTCACCCTGATGATTTCCAACACGGTCACCCGCGCCGCGCACGCGCCGACCTACCTGCAGGGCCTCGAGCCCGGCAGCAGCAGCATCGACTACGCGGGCACGGGCGACCACAACTGGACGAGCTGCACCTTCAAGGTGACGGGCGCGCTGCAGAAGCCCGGCGTCGAGGACAAGTACCTCCCGCTGCGCTGGTTCGTGTTCGGTCCGGATTCGTTCGACGAGAACTTCCAGACGAAGATCGAGATCATGGATCCGTTCCTGCAGCAGTCCACGGGCGGCAACTACGGCTGGCCGGCGTTCCGCGAGACCTACAACATCTGGTACAGGTGGCGGCTCGACGGCAACGGTCCGGGCACGGCCTCGACCGAGCTGCTGAAGAAGGACTCCACGTATCCCTGACAAGCGCGCGGGCCCCGGCTTCACTCGCCGGGGCCCCATTCTAGGCCTCGGCCGCCTTCGGCCTTCGACCTTCAACTTTCAACCTCAACCTCCAACGCTGAACTGACATGAGCGATTACGATCACGCCGCCATTGAAGCCAAGTGGCGCAAGTACTGGCTGGAAAACAAGACCTTCGCGACGGACGGCCGCAAGGACGGACCGAAGTTCTACTGCCTCGACATGTTCCCCTATCCGTCTGGCGCGGGCCTCCACGTGGGCCATCCCGAAGGGTACACGGCCACGGACATCCTCTGCCGCTACAAGCGCATGAAGGGCTTCAACGTCCTCCATCCGATGGGCTGGGACGCGTTCGGCCTGCCGGCCGAGCAGTACGCCGTCGAGACCGGCACGCATCCGGCCGTCACGACGAAGAAGAACGTCGACCGGTTCCGCGACCAGATCCAGGCGCTCGGGTTCAGCTACGACTGGGACCGCGAGGTCAACACCACGGACCCGAAGTACTACAAGTGGACGCAGTGGATCTTCGAGCAGCTCTACAAGAAGGG
>JAEDMN010000178.1 GCA_016302985.1 Kiritimatiellia bacterium
CTGGACGACCTGCGCCGGCGACTTCATCAAGGGCGTCACGCCGATGGCCCAGTATAAGAAGTACCCGCACCGCGCCCCGACGCTCCACGCGAAGGAGAACGGCATGGGCAAGGGCGTGAAGAAGTTCGACGCGATCCTCGGCAAGCCCGGCTGCGACGAGAACGGCAAGGTCTGCGCGACGCCCGTCGCGTGGGACGAGATCGCCAAGGTCGCGGACGCGGACGGCGTCGAGTGGTGGGTGGTCGAGTGCGAGCGTCACTTCGACGATCCGAACGGCGCGGTCAAGCCGTCGATCGAGTTCCTCAAGAGCAAGGGCCGCGGCTAAGCCGACGCGTCTTCGCACCGAAGGACGGAAACCTGCGCGGGGCTCCCCCGCGCAGGTTTTCTTTTACGGACCGTCCCCGCGGGATATGGTAGAATAGCGGCATGAAGAAGCATCTGATCCTGACCTCCGTCCTCGCCGCGGGCTCCGCGGCCTGGTGCGCCGGCCTCCGTCCCGCCGCGATGGAGGGCCTGCCGCCCGGCGCGGTCCGCCCCGAAGGCCACCTGCAGAAGACGCTGGAGAGGCAGCGCGACGGCCTCACCGGCCACGCCGAGGAGCTCTATCCCGACATCGGCCAGTCGGACTGGATGACGAACGCCGGCCGCGGGGGCGAGTTCGCCTGGGAGCGAGGTCCCTACTACGCGCGCGGCCTCGTCTCCCTCGCGTTCGCGCTCGACGACGCGGCGCTCAAGGAGAAGGCGAAGCGCTGGGTCGACGCGGCCCTCGCGTCCCAGAGGCCGGACGGCGACTTCGGCCCCCGCAAGGACAACTGGTGGGCGAACATGATCCCGCAATGGTACCTGCGCGACTGGGCGGACGCCACGGGCGACGCGCGCGTGGCGCCGTTCCTCGCGAAGTACTACGCCTACCAGGCCGCGGAGCTGAAGTCCGTCTCTTTCGAGAAGGAGGGCTGCTGGGCCTGCGCCCGCGGCGGGGACGAGATCGACGCGGTGCTCTGGCTCTACCGCAGGACGGGCGAGGCGAAGTGGCTCGCCTTCGCGGAGAAGGTCGCCTCCTATACGGCCGACTGGACGACCTACTACCACGTCGGCGGCGATCCGGGCGTCAACGCACCCGGACGCGGCGGCTACCGCTGCCACATCGTCAACTTCATGCAGGGACTCAAGTGCCCTGCGCTGAAGTGGCTCATGGGCGGCACCGAGGCCGACCGCACGGCCTACGCCGCCGCGTTCGATCCGCAGGGGTGGGTGATGCGCAAATGCGGCCGCCCCGACGCCATGGTCAACGGCTCCGAGCCGCTGACGGACCGCAGCGCGGCGGGCGCAACCGAGCTCTGCGCGATCGCCGAGCGCGTCAACTCCAACCGCTCCGTGCTCGCCGCGCTCGGAGACCCCGCGGTCGCGGACGACCTCGAGGACGTCGCGTACAACGCGCTGCCCGCGACGGTCGCGCCGGACGGGAAGGGCATCCGCTACTATCTCATGCTCAACCAGCCGCACTGCGTCGACAAGGGGCTGATGTTCGCGAACAACGGCATGGGCCACGAGGTCACGGGCGCGAACTGTCCCGGTCCCCATTCCGGCTTCGGCTGCTGCCGCGCGAACGGACACTACGCCGCGCCGCGCTTCGTGCAGTCCATGTGGATGAAGAAGGAGGGCGGCCTCGCCGTCGTCGCGCACGGGCCGTCCCGCGTGACCACCGAGATCGGCGGCGCGAAGGTCACGCTGCGCGAGGAGACGGACTACCCGTATTCCGGCAAGGTGACGCTCCGCGTCGTCGAGGGCGGCGGGAGGTTCCCGCTCTTCGTCCGCATTCCGCGCTGGGCGAAGCTGCCGGACGCCGGCACGTTCCGCCGCATCGAGCGGGACTGGAAGGCGGGCGACGTCGTCGAGCTCGACTTCCCGATGGCGGTCGAGGTCTCGCACTGGGGCCGGGACGCCGTGTGCGTCCGCCGCGGCCCGCTGCTCTATTCCCTGAAGATGGACGCCGACTGGACGCGCGTCGCGAAGTACAAGGTCCCCTACGAGAAGCGCTGGATCGAGGACGACGGCACGCAGCCGTTCCCGCGTTGGGAAATCCGCTCGAAGACGCCCTGGAACTACGCGCTCGAACTCGATGCCGCCGGCCGCCTGGCCGGAGCTGAAGTGAAGGGCGAGGGCCGCGCGACGCGGATCTTCGTCCGGGCGAAGCGCACGGACGCCGAGGGCTGGGGGCACATGCGCGCCGACGCGCAGGGGCGTGCCGAGGACCCGCCGGCGAGCCCGGTCGCCCCGCGTCTCTGCGGCGCGTCCGAGACGATCGAGCTGATGCCGCTCGCCGACACCCAGGTGCGCATCACGCTCTTCCCGTGGACGCGGGGTGGGGACGGTGAGCGGAAATGAGCGCGCTCGCCCTGTTCGCCGCAGCCGTCGTCGCGGCGCTCCCCGTCGACAAGGCCCTCTTCAACCCGCATCCCGAGCATGCGGGCGCGAAGGGCGCGATGACGTGCACGAACGGCGTCTTCGCGCTCGCCTACGACTTCACCGGCGGCGGACACGCCGTCGGCGTCGAGTTCCCCCAGGACCGTCCCGTATGGGCGGAGCGCGTCCTTTTCGACGCGTGCGTCGGCGACCGTCAGCGGATCGCCGTCGTGGCGCGGGACTCCGCGGGCCAGAGCTTCTACAAGCCGGCCGAAGTCGTGGCGGCGGGGGCCTGGCGGCGCTACGCGTGCGACCTTTCCGCGGGCTGGCGCATCCACTGGGGCGGACCCGACGACGGCCTGCCGCGTCCGCCGTTCACCATGGTCTCCGTCACGCTGGACCGGATGACGAAGGGCGTGCCGGGGCCGGGCGAGGTCGGAACGGCCTATGTGAAGAATGTCGGGTACGAGGAGATCCCGGTCGCGAAGCGCGTGACGGCGGCCCGGGAGCCGGGGGGCGTGCGCTACCTCGTGAGCGACTTCCGGAAGGGTGCGGACCGCTTCTCGGGCGGGCCGCGGATGTTCTGCTTCCGGAACGGCGACTACCGCGAGGACGGCACGCCGGTCACGGACGGCGTGGTCACGAACGACTTCGCGCGGCGGCCGGAGCTGCGCCTCCACAACGAGATCCCCGTCTGGGGGCGCCCCCTCGAGTTCCTGCTCACGGTCGAGGCGCCGGCCGAGGCCGCGGGCCTCGCATTCGCGCTGGAGTACCGGTCCGACGGCGGCGGACGCGTCCCGTTCGGCCGCCTGCGCCGGGCGCTGCCCGGCGAGAAGACGGTCTGCCAGACGTTTTCGGTGGCGGGGCCCGGCGGCGAGGGGTGGTGGACGCAGACCGAGGGGCGGAAGTTCAACCCCGCGCATCGCTCCCGCCGCGTCATGCAGGTCGTCGTCTCGCGCGGGGCTGCGCCGGCGAAGGCCTTCCCCGTGCGGTTCGTGCGGCTCGAGGCGGTCGTGCGCGGCGGGGCGGACCTGCCGCCGCTGCTCGCGACGCCGCCGACGGGCGCGGAGGCGCCGCGGGAGCTCGAGATCGGCTTCCTGAATCTCGAGAACCGGATCCGGACGGACGCCGGCGTGAAGGTGGCGCTGCGCGACTGGTCGGGCGGGTTCCTGGGCGAGGTGCAGGGGACGTTCCCCGCGACGGCGCCGGGCGCGCGGAGCTTCCTGCGCGTGCCGCTGCCGGCCGTGCCGAAGGGCCTCAACTACGTCCAGTACCGGTGCGAGCCGCTGCGCGGGGACGCGTCCGACATCCGCATCGGAACGTGGGAGACGAGCTGGACGCGTCCGTGGTCCGGCGACGGCACGTGCGCGAAGCGTCCCGAGGTGCCCTGGGGCATCGGCGTCTACATCCACCGCAGCGAGGCGCTCGACGCCTATCCCTCCGGCTACGAGACGCCGACGAACGCAGCGAGCCTCGCGCGCATGGAACGGCGCGCCGAGCTGGCGCGGAAGGCCGGCTTCAAGTGGGAGCGCGTCGAGCTCAAGCCGGCGCAGGTCGAGTTCCGGAAGGGCGAATACGACTTCTTCGCCTACGACCGGATGCTCGACGCCCTGGACCGAAATGGCGTCTCCTATTACATCCTCCTCTCGCACTACTGGCCGGGCGGCTACCGGCCGTACTCGCGCGAGGGCATGGACGAATGGGCGAAGGTCGCGGGAATGGCCGCCGCGCGGTACCGGGGGCGCTGCCGGCACTACGAGGTCTGGAACGAGGCGAACATCTTCTTCTGGAAGGGCACGACGGAGGACTACGTGTATCTCGTCAACAAGGCCTACGACGCGATCAAGGCGGCCGACCCGGACGCCGTCGTGGCCGCCTGCTCGACGGCGGGCGTCGACCTCGGCTTCATGGACAAGTGCATCGCGCTCGGCATGAAGTGCGACTCGATCTCGATCCACCCCTACCGCGTCGAGCCGGTGGAGGACCCGTTCCTCGCCGATCTCGCGGCGACGACGAACCGCACGCGCGGCGCGAAGACGTATCTGACCGAGCTTGGCTGGCCGACGGGCTGCGACCACGGCACCTATCCCGAGCGGACGCAGGCGGGCTGGTTCGTCCGCAACTACCTGACGGCCGCCGGAAGCGGGACCGCGGTCGCGATCAACGGCTACGACTTCGTCGACGACGGCTTCAACGTGCTGGAGCGCGAGAACAACTTCGGCATCCTCCGCCGCGACCTGACGCCCAAGCCCGCCTACCGCGCGCTCGCGACGCTCTGCAACTTCTTCGCCGCGGGCACGCCCGCGCTCGAGAAGAGACCCCTCGGGGACGGCTGCACGGTGTGGATCTTCCGCATGGGCGGCCGGTCCGCGGTCTGGTCCGACCGCCCGGCGGAGCTGACGGTGACCTGCGACGGCCCCGCCACGGCGCGCAACCCCGTCGACGAGGTCCTCTCTTCCGGCACGCCCGTCCACGCGCTCCGCACGGACGGCCTGCGCGCCGTGTTCCTCGACCGCGACGTCCGCGCCGTCGAGGGCCGTCCCGCCCCCGCCGCCGCGACGTCCGTCGTGACGTTCTAGCCGCCAGTCCGCAAGTTGCCGCTACGGCCCTCGCCGGCCGTGGTAGGGGCCGTTGTCTCAACGGCCTGTCAATCGCCCGGCAACGCTTGTTCGTTGATGTTGATTGCTCGTAACTGCCGCCTGGCTAATTTGTTCCCCGTTTTGCACAACCTCCAATTCCGTCGCGCGTCTTGCTACACTGGCGGCATGGATGAAGTGCGGAAAGAAGTGGCGTCGCCGCCCCTGGGATGGCGGCTGAACGAGCAGGGGGCTTTGGTGCGCGAGACGGTCCATCGGATGACGCGCCGCCTCGTGGGGTGGAACTACCACGATCCCTGCATCTACCAGATCACGGTCGTACTCGCCGACCGCCGGTCGCGGGCCCTGGGTCGACTGCGGATCGCCGACGGCGCAGGGGGATGGGTCGACGTCGAAGCAGCGAAGGGGCTGAAGCTTGCGCCGGAGGCCGTGCGCGCGGTCGTGGAGCCGACGGCGCTCGGCGCCGCGGTGGCCGCCTGCTGGGAGGCCTGCGCGCAGCACTACCCGCAGGTCAAGGTGATTGATGCGCGGGTGATGCCCGACCACGTCCACGGCATCCTCTGGGTACAGCGGCCGCTTGCCTGCCATCTGGGCCAGGTCATCAAGGGCTTCAAGACCGGGTGCAACAAGGCGGCACGGGCGCTGGGAGTCCCGTTCTCGGCGACAGTGTCGCCGAGTACCGCACGCCCACCCACACGCACGCACCCGGCGACAGTGTCGCCGAGCACCCCGCGCCCCCGCGGCGGTCTCTTTGCTGAGGGGTTCCAGGATACGATTCTGTTTCGACGCGGGCAGCTCGCCGCGATGCGGCGCTACCTCGCCGACAACCCGCGGCGGCTGGCGGTCAAGCGGCTCTTCCCCGACCTCTTCCGGCGCGTGGCCGCGCTGCGCGTGCCGATGCCGGGGCTCGGCCCTTCGGCGATCGGCTGGTTCTCGGCGCTGGGCAACCGCTTCCTGCTGCAGCGGCCGATCGTGCAGGTGCAGGTCTCGCGGCGGTTCTTCGCCTACCGGCGCGTGCCGTGCGGCTCTGGCGTGAAGATTCTGAGGGATGCGGCAGGTGTGCCGGCCGTCGCGGCGTCGACGCCCGAATTCGACGCCATTAGAGACGGCTTCCTCGCGGCGGCGCGCCATGGCGCGGTGCTGCTCTCGCCCTGCATTTCCGACGGCGAGCGCGAAATCGCCCGCCAGGCCTTCACGCTGAAGCTGCCGGTGATCGCGATGCGGAACAAGGGCTTCGCGCGGCTGCAGAAGCCGGTCGGACGTGCCTTCGACGCCTGCGCGGACGGCAGGCTGCTGATGCTGGCGCCCGCAGCCTGGCCCCACCTGCCCGGGGAGAAGCGAATGACGCGCGCCGACGCGACGGCGATGAACCGCCTCTGCCAGTGGATCGCAGGCGAAGGGGCCGCCGAGATCGACTATCACGGCCTCCGTCCCTGCGACATCGATTCGCCCGCCCGCATCGCCGCCCGCGTCTCTTCGGCCGTCCCGCGGTAGGCCGTTGTCTCAACGTCACGCCCCTCCCCCGTGAATAGGGACGCGAAGAAGTACCGCAACGGCGTCGTGCGCAAGATCCTGCCCAAGGGCAGTCCGTTCGACGCCATCCTCGACGGGGAGATGAGGCGGGTATCAAATTCCGGAGACTGGTTCGGGGTCTTGATTGCGAGTCCGTCCATGATAGGAACGGACTCTGCTCAGCAATGTTGCTTAAACGGACGTTCCTGGTTCGTTTCAAGTGCCTTATGTCCAGGCTGTCTTGTCGATTTCGGACGTGGGATTTCGCGTCGGATCGTTCCGAAGCGAAATCC
>JAEDMN010000179.1 GCA_016302985.1 Kiritimatiellia bacterium
CAGGAAGTCCGCCGTCTGTTCTCCTGTTTTCGGCACGGCGCGCGGAGGCTCCTCATGTCTCCTTCGGCTGAAGCCCGCTTTACCGGCCTAACTGAAAACTGCTATACTACCAGCCAATCACAAGAAAGTACTTTATGCTACGCAACGAGTGTTGCGTTGGCTACTGGAAGGCGGGTTTTGAGATTCGGTCGGAAACCGGGAAAAGGAGGGGGACGATGAAGCGGATGAACGGCGGGCGGAAGAGCGGCTTCATGCGCGTCGCGTGGGCGTGCGGCGCGTTGTGGTGCGGCGGCGCTGCGGCGCTGGAGAAGGCGGGCGATCTGCTCATCGACCTCGACGCGGCGCGCGTGGCGGACGGCGCGGACGGCGCGGCGCCCGGCGCGATTCCGAATGCGGGCGTCGTCGGCGGGGTGTTCGTGCCCTGCGCGGGCGAGACCGGCGCCATCTACGCCGCCGACGTGGCGGGGCGGCCCGCGTTTATCTTCCCCGGCACGGCGGGCATCATGACGAACACGGTGTTGCCGGACGCGCGCGTGACGGGCAACGCCCCGTGGTCCGTCGAGGCGTGGGTCTACACCGTTGACATCCAGCCGTCCTCGTCGGAGGAGACGTATTTTTCCTGGACGCCGCGCGAGGGCCTTGAGAGCAACGACCGCACGGTGATGGAGTGCCGCTACGGGCGCGACAACAACAACGCCTTCGAGCACTACACCTCGAACGGCGAGTGGGACGGCCACATGCCGCTCGCCGGCGTCTGGCACCACCTCTGCGCGACCTACGGCGCCGACGGCGTGGAGCGCGTCTACGTGGACGGCCATCCGCGCTCAAGCAAGACGCACGCCCTGCGGCTCGCGGCGGACGGCGCGTTCACGCTCGGCGGCGTGTGGGTGCGCGGCGGCGCGTACTGGGGGCATCCGTTCAGCGGCGCGCTCGCGAAGCTGCGCGTCCACGCCGGCACGCTCACGGCCGCGCAGGTGCGGGCGAACTTCCTCGCCGAGGTCGGGACGTCGCTCAACCGGTGGGTCGGCGCGGACGGGGCGGACTGGCAGGAGGCGGCGAACTGGTCGCAGGGACGGGTTCCGGCGAACGAGGCGGTCATCGACGCGGGCGGGCGCGCGCGCGTGGCGCAGGACGCCGCCGTCGCCTCGCTCCAGCTGCCGGAGGGCCATTTGGAGGTCGCGGGCGCGACGCTCGCGGTGACGGGCGCCGTCGACGACGTCCTCTGCGCGATGGGCGCCGCCGCCTCGCTCGCGGTCACGGACGGCGCATTGTACAACGTGGGGTCGAACATCCACATGGCGCTCAGTGCGCAGGGCGGCACGGGCGACGTGACCGTCGGGGCGGGCGGGCGACTCCTCGCCGGGCGCGATCTCATCGTCGCGCGCGCGGGCGGGACGGGGACGCTCACGGTGGGCGCGGGCGGCTTCGCCGGGGCCAGCAACGGCTGGACCTACGCGAGCGTGGGCGCGGGCGCGAAGGGCCGGATCGTCGTCGACGGCGGAACGGTCTCGAACGGCGTCTCCGGCACGAAGCGCCTGGTGGTGTCGACCGGGCAGGGCGAGGGTGAACTTGTCCTCAACGCGGGCGTCGTCTACATGGCGGACGACGTGCAGCTTTCGCCTGTGACCGACCAGACGGTCGGTCGCGGGACGCTGCGCCTGAACGGCGGACGCCTCCGCACGGGCGCGGTCACGGCGGGATCGGCGACGAACGTCGTCCACTTCAACGGCGGCGTGCTGGAGGCGCTGAAGAGCGGAACCCTCGTCCCGGCGAACCTCACGGACGCCTTCGTGGACGCGGGCGGGCTCGTGGTGGAGGTGCCGGAGGGCCTGGCGGCCACGGTCGCGGCGTCGCTTGCGCCCGCACCGGGCGCGGCGCAGACGCCGCTGTGCAAGCGGGGCGCGGGGCGGCTCGTCCTTTCGGGGGCGAACACGGTGGCGGCGCCGTGGACGCTGGAGGCGGGTTCGCTCGTCTTCGCGACGCCCGACGCGCTTGAGCACGTGACGCGGATCGACGCGGCGGCGGGGACGGCCCTCGCCGCGCCATGGGCGGGCGGCATCCCGGCGCTCCTCGCGCGCCTCGACGCGGCGGCCGAGGTGCGCCTCGTCCTCATGGAGGAAAACGCGGCGGACGACGTGGACCTCTCGGCGCGCCCGAAGACGACGTTCGCGACGGAGGGGACGTTCGCCTACACGGGCGTCTACACGCCGAGCGCCGGCGCGACGGACCTCGCCTTCGACGTCGCGGATGGCACGATGACCTACGCCGGTGCCGTCGGCGGCGAGACGCGGCTCGTCGTGACCGGCACCGCCCAGGGGCGGCTCGTCCTCACGGGCGCGAACACGGCGACGGGCGGCCTCGCGGTGGACGCGGCGACGGTCGTCTTCGCCTCGGCCGACGCCGTGCCGCCGGAGGGCCGGCTCGCGCTCACGAGCCATGCGCGGCTCGACTTCGCGGACGAGCAGGACCTCGGCGCGATCGTGCCGCGCGTGGTGGCGGGTTCGGACGGCCTCCTCGTCGTCTGCCGGCCGACCGAGCAGAAGGCCGACCTCAACCTCGCACACGTCCCCGACCTCGTGCTGGGCGTGCACGGCACGAACGTCGTCTGCTCGGGCACGATCACGCCCGGCGGCGGCGCCTACCGCTTCGGCGGCGGCAACCTGCCCTACAACAGCTTCTACCGGGGCTTCACGGTGACGCAGCCGCTCGCGGACGCGGGGGGCGCGACGCGCGTGGAGCTGAGCGACCCGGGCCTCGTCGCGCTGCCGGCGGCGTCGACCTACTCGGGCGGCACGCACATTTCGGGCGGCGCGGCGCTCTACGTGGAGGCCGACGTGTTCGGTGCCGTGCCGGCCGAGGCCGACCCCGAAAACATCGTCCTCGACAACGGCATCCTGCGCGGCGGGCAGGCCACGGTGGAGATCCCCGCGACGCGCGGCATGACGGTCGCCGCTGGCGGCGGGCGCATCCACGAGTGGGGGCTCGGTGCGATGACGTTCCGGGGCGACCTGCACGGCGAAGGCCCGCTCACGGTGAGCGACAGCGGGCTCGTCACGTTCGGCGGCGCGGCGAACGACTACACCGGCGCGCTGAAGGTGTCGGAGGGGGGCCAGGTGCAGATCGGCACGGGCGACACGTTCAGCTGGGACGCGGGGACGGGCGCGCAGGTGGACGGCACGCTCATCCTGAAGACGGACGCGGACCGGACGCTCGGGCAGACCTTCACCGGCGGCGGCACGCTCTGCAAGGAGGGCGCGGGCACGCTCACGCTCGCGGGGCGCCAGGAGGCCGCGACGACGGAGGTCAAGGCGGGGACGTTGCGCGTGGCGGGGCCGGAGGTGATTGCGACGGCTGCGGGCAAGGGCGTCCTGTGCGTGCGGAAAGGCGGGACCTTCGAGACGGACGGGCAGGCGCTCGCGGTGGCGGCGCTGGCGGGCGACGGGTGCGTCGCGAATGGTTCGGGCACCGCGGCCGAGCTGCGCGTCGGGTCGGAGAGTCGCACCGTCGCGGGCGAGTTCGCGGGCACGCTCGCCGACACGCTCACGCTCGTGAAGACGGGCGCGAACACGCAGACGCTCTCGCAGGCGTCCGCCTCGGCGCCGGCGCTCGCCCGCGCGCGAGTGGAGGCGGGCGTGCTGGCGCTCGCGCGCAGCCAGCGCGTGGGCCGGGTGGAGATGGCGGGCGGCGCGCTGCGCGTGGCGGGGGTGCAGACGGGCCTCACGGGGCGGTACTACTTGTCCGTGACGGACGTCTCCCCGGCGAACCTCGCCTCGCTGGAGGCGATCGCGGCGTTCGAGGCGGCGCGTGTGCCGGACCTCGTCGAGTCGAGCTTCGCGACGTTCGGCGAGACGTTCCACTCGGGGCAGAGCGGCGAGAAGTTCCCGAAAGACTACCGCTGGAAGGACTTCTACGTCGTCATCTGGCGCGGGTACTTCATCGCGCCGGAGGCGGGCGACTGGACGTTCGCCCTCCAGAGCGACGACGGCAGCGTCCTCTATCTCGACGGCGAGAAGGTGGTGGACAACAACAGCGACCACGGCTGGGACTCGAACAACCAGCGCGTGACGACGCGCAGGACGGTGGCGCTGGAGAAGGGGGCGCACGAGATCGTGATCGGCTTCTACGAGAAGTCGGGCCAGAACGCGGTGGCCGCCTGGCTGACGCGGCCCGGCGCGGCGGAGGACGAGGCCCTGCCGCAGGCGCTTCTGTTCGACGAGGCGCCCTCCTCCGCCGTGACGGTCGAGGCGCTGACGGGCGACGCCGGGAGGATCGAATTCCCCGAGGCGGGCTTCGCCACGCTCGTGCTCGCCGAGGCGGGGGACTGGACGCTCAGGGCGCCGCTCTGCGGCGGGAACGAGCAGACGACCCTCCGCAAGGAGGGCGCAGGCACGCTCACGCTTGCGGCGGGATCGGGCAGCTACGCCGGCGTCGTCGACGTGCGCGCGGGCGCCCTTGCGCTCGGCCGGGCGGGCCAGGCGGGCCACGTCCGGCTCGCCGACGGCACGTCGCTGGTGGTGCAGGACGACACGGCCGCCGGCCCCGGCCTGCGCGCCGCGTACTATTCGGAGGTCACCTCGTTCGACTACACGGCGTGGGCCACCTACGAGACCATGCTGGCCGACTTCGCCGCGCGCACGCCGAGCGTGGAGACCACCTCGGCCTCGTTCGGCGAGACGCTCGACACGGGGGCGGACGGCGCGCGCTTCCACGGCGCGTACGCGAAGACCGACCGGTTCCTCCTGAAGCTGGAGGGCGGCATCCGGCTCGACCGGTCGGGCGCGTGGCAGTTCGCGGTGGACAGCGACGACGGCGCGGCCGTCTGGATCGACGGGAAGCTGGTCGTGGGCCGCTGCTGGGACACGGGACCGTCGGGGAACTTCGGCTCGAAGGGCAACCCGGTCGAGCTGGACGCCGGACTCCACGAGATCGTCGTCGTCTTCCGCGAGGCGGGCGGCGGGCAGTGCCTGCGCGTCGCGATGAAGGGGCCGGGCGATGCGTCGTTCGCCTACATCCCGCAGACGAAGCTCACCCAGTCGCGGACGGCGCTCACGGGGCTGTCGGGTGCGGCGACCTCGCGCGTGGATTTGGGCACACGCGCGCTCTACCTCGAACAGAAGGCAGAGACGGTGTTCGCGGGACGCCTCGCGGGAACCGCCTCGGCCCGCCTCCTGAAGGACGGCGCGGCGGCCTGCACGCTCTCGGGCGACCTGTCGGATTTCCAGGGCACGCTGCAGGTCGACGGCGGCGAGCTGCGCCTCGCCTCCGGCGGGACGATGGAGGTGGCCGCGCTGGCGGGCGCGCCGACGGGGACGCTCGTCGTCGACGGCGGCACGGACGTGCGCGTCCTCGCCTCGTCGTTCCGGGGCAAGGTGGACGTGCGCAACGGCACGTTCACGGTCGTGACGGAGGAGACGGTGCTTCTTTCGGGCTTCTGCGGCTCGCTGACGGGCGAGACGCTGGCGGTGGACGGCGCGGGGGCGCTCTACTTCGACCTGCCGACGGGGGCGCTCGGCGCGAAGACGGTGCGCCTCGCGGGCGGTGCGACGGGGCGCATCGCGAACGCGGCCCAGCTCGGCGGCGCGGACGTGGCGCTTGCGGGCGGCACGCTCCTCCTCCAGCGGGAGGTCGCGGCGGGGGACGTCACGCTGGCCGACTTCTCCGATTCGTCGGAGTGGCAGTTCAACGGGGTCGCCGAGGAGGCGACCGACGGCTTCATGTTGACGCCCTGCGAGGGCACGAAGGCGGGGACCGTGTTCCGGAAGACGCCAGTCGACGTGGCGCAGGGGTGGCTGGCCGCCTTCTCCTACACGGCGACGACGAACGGCCAGTCGGCCCCGGCGGACGGTTTTGCGTTCATGCTGCAGAACCAGGGGGCGACGGCGTGCGGTGGCACGGGCGGCTGCCTCGGCGGCGCCGTGAACGAGAGCGGACGGGACGTGGTCAAGCCCGCCGTCGCGGTGATGACGTCGATCTACAATTCGCTCCAGATGGGCGTCTACACGAACGGCGTGCCGCTCTTCAGGGAGTCTGTGCCGGGCATCGACCGGCTGAAGCCGATCGCCTACACGGTGACGTACGACGGTGCGATGCTGACGCTGCGCGCCGAGCAGGGCGGGGCCGTCTACGAACGCGCGTGCGCCGTCGATCTGACTGGGGTCCTGGGCGGCGCGCAGGCCCATGTCGGCTTCACGGCGGGGACGGGCGGCAGCATCGCGCGGCAGGTCGTCGCGGGCTTCAGGATGTCGGCCGCGGCGGAGACGGATGCGCAGTTCGCCGCGACGCGCGTGGACGTGGACGGGGCGGGCGCGCTCGCGACGCAGCACGCCGAGGCGCGGATCGGCGCCCTCGGCCTCGCGTCGGGCGCGGCCTTCACGCTCGCGCCGGCGGTGGGCATCGTGTCGGAGACGGCCTACACGCTTGCGGCCGACGTGCTGGCGACGGCGCCGGGGGCGACGATCGCGATCCAGCCGAACGGCGCGCAGCCGGGCACGCTCGTCGTCGGCACGCTCGACGCGCGCGCGGGCGGCCCCGTGACGGTGACGGGCGGGCGCCTGGCGGCGCCGGACGGCGCGCTCACGCTCATCGTCGCGACGCCGACGGAGAGGGGCGTCACGCCGCTCCTCGACCTGCGCGCGAGCGCGTGGACGGGGCCGCTCGCGATCACGGTCGTGGACGGCGCGGGCGCGCCCGTCAAGGGCAAGGCGTACCTCTCCGGCGGCGTCCTGAAGTTCGATACGACGACGGGCACGGCGCTCATCCTGCGCTAGGCGCGCGGAAAGGAATTCTCC
>JAEDMN010000180.1 GCA_016302985.1 Kiritimatiellia bacterium
AATCCGGGCGCGTGCGCAGCGCGTCCGCGTCCGGATGAAGGGACTCACGGGGATTTCCCCCTGAGTCCCCTCGCCATTTTCTGAATCCACTTCGGAGAACAACTACATGTCGATGTTCAAGGGCTTTTCGAATGCCTTCAAGATTCCCGAGCTGCGCAAGAAAATCTTCGTGACGCTCGGCCTCGTTGCGGTGTGCCGTCTCGTCTCCCAGATTCCGACGCCCGGCGTCGACTGGCAGACGCTCCAGCAGACCGTCAACAGTATCCGCGAGACTTCCGGCGGCGGCATGATGCTCGACTGGTTCGATGTCTTCACGGGCGGTGCGCTCGGGCAGTGCGCGATCGGCTTCCTCTCCATCTGGCCCTACATCTCGGCCCAGATCGTGATCCAGCTCCTCTCCTCGGTCATTCCGTCGCTCGAGAAGCTGAAGAAGGAAGGCGAATCCGGTCGCCAGCAGCTGGCCCAGATCACGCGCTACCTGACGATCGTGCTCTGTGTCGTCCAGTCCTGGGGCATCGCCACCGCGCTCATGCATCCCGCCGCGCTCTCCCCGGCCTTCGCCGGCGTGCAGCTCGTCGCGAATCCCGGCATCGGCTTCCAGCTGATGACGGTGATCGGCATGACCTCGGCCGCGCTGTTCGTCATGTGGATCGCCGACCAGATCACCACGTTCGGCATCGGCAACGGCGGTTCGCTGATCATCATGATCAACATCACGTCGCGCCTCCCGCAGGCCATCTTCAGCGCCTGGCAGCGCTACTTCGGCTACAACGGCGTCGAGGCCACGCGTTCGCCCGTCGAGCTCGTTCTCCTGCTCCTGTTCGGCTTCGCGGTCGTCATGGGCACGGTCATGCTCACGCAGGGCGTCCGCAAGGTCGCCATCCACGCGACGCGCCGTTCGATGGGCGGCGGGAACACGTACGGCATGCAGCAGACCTTCATGCCGCTGCGCGTGAACTACACGGGCGTCATGCCGATCATCTTCGCGCAGCCGCTCCTGCAGATCCCCGCGATGCTCCTGATGAAGATTCCGGCCGAGAAGACCGGCGCCCTGGGCGCCCTCCGCTCGTTCGGTCAGCAGCTCGGCGACATGGGCAGCGCCACGCACCTGGTGATCTACGCGGTCGTGATCATGTTCTTCGCGTTCTTCTGGGTGGCGACGCAGTTCAACGCCGTCGACATCGCCGAGAACCTGAAGAAGGACGGATCCTACGTCCCCGGCATCCGCCCCGGCCGCGCCACGGCCGAGTATCTGGACGCCGTGATGACGCGCATCACGCTCATCGGCGGTTCGGGTCTCCTCGTGGTCGCCCTGCTTCCGCAGGTCCTCAACGGCGCCATGAGCGTGCCGTGGGCCATCGCCTCGTTCTTCGGCGGCACGTCGCTGCTGATCATCGTCGGCGTCGCCCTGGACACGCTGCGCATCATGGAGTCGCACCTGCTCGTGCGCAAGTACGACGGCTTCCTGCGCCATGGCACGCTCCGCGGCCGCGGCGGCATGTAAGCCGCAAGCCGCGCATCGCGCGAGAAGGCGGGGCCCCTCGGCCCCGCCTTTTTTGCTATACTCCTCGGCATGATGAAAAGCTCTGTCCGTTCGCTTGCCCTGGCCGCGCTCTGCGCCGTGTCGTCGCCGTCCCCGTTCCTTGTGGCCGCGCCCGCCCCCGCCGCGGCGACGGTCACCCGCGACCAGTTCGCCATCCGCGACCCGTTCGTGCTGCCGGATGACGGCACCTACTACCTCTACCAGGCGCATCGGATGGCGGACGGGACGATCGGCGTCGCCGCGCGCACGTCCGCCGACCTGGACAACTGGTCTCAGCCCATCCCGGTCATGTCCCTTCCGAAGTCCGTCGGCCACATCGCGGTCTGGGCCCCGGAGGTCCATCGCCACGCCGGCGCCTACTGGCTCTTCACGACGCTCACGTTCCCCGAGGACCCCGTCGGACATCCCATCGCCCCCATGGTCCAGAAGGGCTTCAAGGGCGGGAAGCTCCAGCCCCGCGGCGTCTGGATCTTCAGGTCCGAGAGTCCCCGCGGCCCCTTCGTGCCCGTGAAGCAGGGCCCCGTCACGCCGGCGGACTGGATGTGCCTCGACGGCACGCTCTGGGTGGAGGACGGCGTCCCCTGGATGGTCTTCTGCCATGAATGGTGCCAGACCGGCAACGGTCGCATGATGGCCGCGCCGATGTCCGCCGACCTGTCCCGCTTCACGGCGGATCCGATCGAGCTCTTCCGGGCCGCGGATGCCCCCCGCGGGGGCAATGTGACGGACGGCCCCTTCATTCTCAAGCCGAAGGGGACGGGACTGCGCATGATCTGGTCCAACTTCCTGAAGGACAGCGGCTACTGCGTCCTCGAATGCAGGTCCCGCTCCGGCCGGATCACCGGCCCCTGGCACATGCACACGCCGGTCTTCCTCGAACATGGCGGACACGGCATGGTCTTCAACACGTTCGACGGCCAGATGACCCTTGCGCTGCACCAGCCCAATTCCGGCGCGCCCGCCCGCCTGAAGCTCTTCCCGCTGCAGGCGACCCGGGAGGGGCTCTCCCGCATGATCGATGTGAAGTAGCAAAGGAGTCCACATGAACCGAATTCAATCCTGTTCCCTCGCCGTCCTGGCCGCGATTTCCGTCCACGCCGGCTTCGTCACCCCCGCCGCCTCCGCCTGGAAGCTCGGCCGCTACGCCTCCTGCACGGGCGACATCGTCGTGGTCGACATCCCCGCCGGCCGTGCCGACACCGGCAACGCGACGCTGCCGTTCGACTTCTCCCAGTTCAAGGGACGTCCGTTCGAGGCGACGATCCGGGCCCGCGGCTTCCGTCTTTCGAAGCCGCCGGAGACGTGGCTCGGTTTCAAGTTCATGGGCACCTTCCGCTGCGCCGAAGACGGCCAGAACCGCTATCCCGGCGCGCCGCAGAAGCTCGGGGACTTCGACTGGCAGACGGTTCGCCTCGTGGACACGGCCGAGGGCGTCACCCGTTCGCCGGGCCTCATCACGCTCGGCATCCAGGCCGCGACCGGCCGCGTCGAGTTCGACGTCTCCACGTTCCGGGCCCGCATCCTGCCGCCGATGTGGCCGGAGACGAACCTCGTGCACACCTGCGTCTACACGCCCCGCGTGAAGGACCTGTCCGTGCACCGCGGCGTCATGCTCGGCCACAAGCTGAAGGAGCCGGACTTCAGGACGCTGCACGACTGGGGCGTCACCCTCGCGCGCTTCCAGATGACGCGCGGCTGGAACACGCCGGGCGCGAACCGCGACCTGGCGGACTACGACCGGTACATCGACGGCGAGCTGGACGAACTCGAGTCCGAACTCGTCTGGGCCCGCAAGTACGGCATCAAGGTCGTCGTCGACCTGCATGCCGCGCCGGGCGCGCGGGACGAGAACCACGACCTCCACATGTGCCACGACGCGGTGTACGCGGACCACTTCGTGAAGACCTGGCGCCGCATCGCGTCCCGCTTCAAGGGGCGCCCCGAGATCTTCGGCTTCGACCTCGTGAACGAGCCGCAGCAGCTCACGCCCGCGCTGCCGGGCTGCGACTACTGGTCCATCCAGAGCCGCGCCGCCGAGGCGATCCGCGAAGTCGACCCCGAGACGCCCGTGATCATCGAGTCCAACTGCTATGACTCGCCGCAGCCGTTCACCTACATGTATCCGCTGAACCTGACGAACATCATCTACCAGGTGCACATGTACGTGCCGATGGAGTTCACGCACCAGGGCGTCTTCGACAAGAAGGGGCCCGCGACGAAGTGGCCCGACCCCGCGAAGAAGTGGGACATCGACCTGATCCGCAAGACGCTGAAGCCCGTGATGGACTTCCAGAAGCGCCACGGCGCGCGCATCTACGTGGGCGAGTTCTCCGCCATCGTCTGGGGCGAGGGCGCGGACAACTACATCCGCGACTGCATCTCCGTCTTCGAGGAGAACGGCTGGGACTGGACCTTCCACGCCTTCCGCGAGTGGAGCGGCTGGAGCGTCGAGCACGTCGCGCCGCAGGTCTGGAAGATGGTGCCGTCCGACGACAATCCGCGCAAGCGCGCGCTGCTCGACGGCTTCAGGCGCAACGCGCGCGAGCGGGCGGCTCCCGTCCCGTGCCGCATCCAGTGAGCGGCTGGTTCGCCGGATTGCCCCCGTTACCTTCCGTGCGATTTCGCTTCGGAGCGGTCCGAAGTGAAATCCTTCAGGGACCGGCCGGGCTTCCTTGACATGCCCGTTTCGTTCGTGATAGAATTCTGGCATGAACAAGCTTGTTTTTTCGGTTGTGGCGATTGTCTGCGCGGGCGTGGTTTCGGCCGCCGATTATGCGTGGCTGGCCGATCCCCTGAATGGGAACTGGCTCGGCGCGGCGAACTGGACGACGGGCGAATGGGTGGCGGACGCGTCCAACACGGCGGCCTTCGACGTCTCGTCCGCCACGGACGTCGACGTCAACGGCGACGTGGCTGTGTCGGGCGTCACAGTGCGCAACGCCGACTACACGTTCTCCAACGGCACGCTTACGGTCAACGGCGAATTCGACGTCGGCGCGGGTGCGACGGCGACGGTCCGTTCGGCGCTGCTCGGCACGAACAAGGACCGTCGCTTCGCCAAGACGGGCTCGGGCACGCTGGTCGTCAAGGGCGACGCGTCGACGACGAACGTCTTCGCGCGCTTCGCGACGCGCGGCGGCACGACGGTCCTCGACGGCGGCGTGACCAAGGTGACGGGCCCCTCCGACGGCCCGGGCGAGACCGTGGTCGCCGGCTCGTTCGCGAATACGAGCCGGCTCGAGATCACGGGCGGCGCGCAGCTGCTCTTCACGGCGTCGTCCAGCTACCTGTCGAACTCCGGCTGCGACATCGTCGTCTCGGACGGCCTCTTCGACTGCTGGAGCTTCAACGAATTTCTGAACGGCTTCGGGGACAACAACAACACGGACAAGGCCAAGGTCGGAAAGATCACCATCCGCAACAAGGGCGTGCTGCGCGCGAACCAGATCCGCATCGCCAAGGTCGAGCGGACCGCCTCGTACTGGACGCCCGACTACGGCACGATCAACCTCGAGACCGGCGGCGTGCTGCGCGTCAGGAACTTCTCGATGGACGGCGGCACGAGCCGGAAGACGGCGACGATGAACTTCAACGGCGGCACGCTCGAGTTCGTCAACTCCGCCGCCGAGGTCGCGAGCTTGAGCAAGACTCCGCGCTTCCACGGGAGCGATACGCCCAGCTGGACGAACGTCACGCTGAACGTCCTCGAAGGCGGCCTCACGATCAACAACAACGGCTGCGCCTCCTATCTCCACCAGAGCTTCAGGAGCGGCTGCGCGAACGACGGCGGCCTCACCGTCACGGGCGGCAACACGTTCTACGCGTGGGGCGTCAGCACCTACACGGGCGGCACGCGCATCCAGGGCAGCGTCTGGTACGCGATCCAGCAGGACGGCAACCTGGGCGCCGCGCCGGACGAACCGACCGACAACATCTTCTTCGATTCGAACAACGCGGTCTTCCACTTCGACCGCGACTGCGACGTCCACTCGAACCGCAACGTCCGCATCGCCGACGGCGTCACGATGCAGATCGGCACGCAGAAGGACCGCGTCGGCTGCTTCCACGGCTGCTTCGGCGCCACGGGCGACCATGCGTCCACGCGCGTGAAGACGATGGCCAACTGGCCTGGCACGACCGCCTTCGACCCGGGCGAGGGCCGCACGAACCGGATCGGCCGCCTGATGTGCTGCGGCGCGACGGAGTTCGCGGGCGGCACGACGGTGGTCACGTCGAACACGGACGCGAAGGTCCATGCCGACTGCGGCTTCCTCGTCTCGCGCGACGCGGGCGTGAGCTACGCCAGCTTCTCGGACGGCCAGGGTGTCCTGCGGGTCACCGGCGGCTCCCTCGTCGTCCCGAACTACATGTACACGGAGGTCGCCGGCGGCGGCCAGGTCTACGTGACGGGCGGCGTGCTCGACGTCTCGAAGGGGCGCGAATGGCTGAACGGATTGGGTTCTCCGGGCCGCACGGTCGTCCAGGACCGCGGCGTGATGATCGCGCCGCAGGTGCGCATCTCGCAGTGCGGCGCGGTCGACGCGAACGGGGAGCCTCTCTGCTCCGTCCAGGTGAAGACGGGCGGCGTGCTGAAGCTGAACAAGTTCTGGGTCGACACGAACCCCAACGCGAAGCCCTACCAGAAGGGCGTCGTGCTGCTGGACGGCGGCACGCTCGTGGCCCGCGTGAACCACGCCAACTTCCTCGGCGACTCGGCGGCGCACTGGGACGGCATCTCCGTGCGCGCGGGCGCCGGCGGCGCGCGCTTCGACACGGCGGGCTTCAACATCTCCGTGCTGAAGCCGATCCTCTCCGGCGCGGAGCGGGACGGCGGCGTGGCGAAGTTCGGCGCGGGCACGCTCACGCTCCAGGGCGCGAACACGTACAACGGACCGACGCAGGTGTCGGGCGGCACGCTCGTCATCCAGAAGTCCTATGTCGGCGGCGATCTCGACTTCCCGGCGGCGGGTCTCGCCGCCAAGGACCGGTCGACGCCGTTCGTCACGCTGCCCGCGCTGCCGGCGGGACGGAAGGTGCGGGTGTCGTCCGTCACGGCCGCGGCCACCGCGGCCATGCAGGGCGTGAAGACCGTCGCGACGTTCGCGGAGCCGCTGGCGTCCGTTCCTGAGCTCGTCGTCGAGCGGGCCGAGGGCGAAAACGTGCCCGTCGCGCCCTGGACGCTCTCGCTGGCGGACGGCGGAAAGACCCTGCGCATTGCCTACGCGCGCGGCACGGCCCTGATT
>JAEDMN010000012.1 GCA_016302985.1 Kiritimatiellia bacterium
AGCAACCGGCACGCTTCGTGGTGTGGGAGGGGAGGCGTTCCTCCCCTACCCGATTTGTGCAAGACTCTGATGCCCCGGGCCCGAAAGGGCACGTGCGCAGACCCCCTTCGGGGCATCGAATTTTGCACCCGGCCTCCGGGGCGGCCCGGGGCATCAGAATTTTGCACCCGGCCTCCGGGGCGGCCCGGGGCATCAGAGTTTTGCACCCGGCCTCCGGGGCGGCCCGGGGCATCGGATTTTGCACCCGGCCTCCGGGGCGGCCCGGGGCATCAGAGTTTTGCAAATCCTGGAATTGCGCTGCGGGAATCCTTTTTGGTAAACTGTCCGCCAATTTTTGGGCGCAGTGCCCATTTCGAGGAAAAAGCAATGAGCAAAGAGTACAAAGTCGGTCTCGTGGGTGTCGGCGCCGTTGGTGCCGAGATGATCAAGGTGCTGAAGGATCGGAACTTCCCGTGCGGCAAGGTCCAGGTCTTCGCTTCGCGCGCGCGCGAAGAGGTGATCAACGGCGAGACGTACAAGGTGCTCAAGGCGGACGAGAACTCCTTCAACGGCCTCGACATCGTGCTGTTCGCGGGCAAGACGGACGTCGCGATCCAGCTCAAGGACGCGGTCGTGAAGGCCGGCGCGAAGATGATCGACAACTCCCGCGCGTTTCGCCAGGATCCCGAGGTGCCGCTGGTGGTGCCGCAGGTCAACCCGGAGGACCTCGACTGGAACAAGGGCGTCATCGCGAACCCGAACTGCACGACGGCGATCATGCTCGAGGCCGTGGCCCCGCTGCACAAGGCGAAGAAGCTGAAGCGTCTCGTCGCGGCGACGTACCAGGCCGCCTCGGGCGCGGGCAAGCCCGGCCTCGACGAGCTCGAGGACCAGATCCATGCCTACGCGAAGGGCGAGCCCCTGACGGTGAAGGCGTTCCAGCACCAGCTCATGTACAACCTCATCCCGCACATCGACAAGTTCGACGAGACCAACTGGTACACGCTCGAAGAGCTCAAGATGCGCAACGAGGCGCGCAAGATGCTCCACCATCCGGAGCTGAAGCTCTCCTGCACCTGCGTGCGCGTGCCGATCGCCCGCGCCCATTCCGAGTCCCTGAACCTCGAGTTCGAGGAGGACATCACGCCCGAGGAGGCGCGCGAGATCCTGAAGGGCTGCGAGGGTGTTCGCGTCGTCGACGATCCGCTGAACGGCGGCTATCCGATGCCGCTCGACGCGACGGCGAAGTACGACGTGCTGGCCGGCCGCATCCGCCAGGACCTCAGCCGCGACGACAAGAAGGGCCTGGAGATGTTCGTCTCCGGCGACCAGCTGCTCCGCGGCGCCGCGCTCAACGCGGTCGAGATCGCCGAGCACCTCGTCAAGCGCGGCCTGATCTGATTCCTCCGAGTTTTTTCGCCGCCACGTGTCAGATGGCGCGTGGCGGAGAACCTTTACTTTCAGAACTCAACCAGTACAGGAGGAATGCGAAATGAAGAAAATCGTCGTCGCTCTTGCGGCCATCTCGTTCTGTGTGCTCCCGGCGTTCGCCAAGCACCACCACCATCACCACCACCATGGGGGCGCGGTGGCGGCCGGTGTCGTGGCCGGCGTGACGGCGGCCCTCTTCGGCGTTCCTCCTCCTCCTCCCCCGCCCCCGCCGCCCGTCGTGGTGCAGCAGCCGGTCGTGGTGCAGCAGCCCGCGCCGGTCGTGGTGCAGCAGCCCGCGCCGGTCGTGGTGCAGCAGCCCGCGCCCGTGGTCGTTCAGCAGCCCGCGGTGGTGCAGCCCGCGCCGGTCGTGGTGCAGCAGCCCGCGGTTGTCTACTGACCCCTCTGGAAGTGCGGCCAGGGCTTCTGGACTTGCCCTGGCGGCGGGGATTTGAGATAATCCCCGCATGAAGAACATCCAGAAACTATCCGTGGCGGCGCTTGCCGCCATGAGTTTTGCGTCCCTTGCGGGCGAGACCGTCCTGTGGCCCTCCGACGAGACGGAGATGAAGGCGCAGCAGGACTCCCGGATTTCCGTCCTGCCCGACGGTTCGATGGGCGTCGTCACGGGCATCCGCGCCAGCTGGCCGGGGATGCGCATGGACTTCAAGGCCGGTGAGAAGGACCTCTCGGCCTACGGGCGCATCGTGATCGCCGTGAGCAACACGACGGCGAAGGCCTGCTCCGTGAACCTGAGCGTGAAGGGCGTGACGCACCAGGGGCAGAGCCCGGGCGGCTCGGTCTCGCTGGGCCCGTTCCAGGCCGGCGAGCTGCGCGTCGACCTGCGCAACATGCCGTGGACGCTGGACGCGCCGCTCGCAATCGACGGCATGCGCGGCTTCCCGTCCGCGCAGGGCGGTACCACGTTCGACATCCGCCGCACGCATTCCTTCCACATCTTCTTCAACCAGAAGGGGGAGCCCGGCGGCTTCAGTGTCAGCCGCGTCGCCGTCTCGGGCGAAGGCGTGCCGCCGAAGGTGCTGTCCGCGAGGACGTTCCTGCCGTTCGTGGACCGCTTCGGGCAGTTCCGGCACGACGAGTGGCCGGGCAAGGTGCATGACGAGGACGAGCTCCGGAAGACGCGGACGGACGAGGACGCGTGGCTCGCCGCGCACGGGGAGAGCCCGATTCCGGCCTGCGACAAGTTCGGGGGCTGGGCCGGCGGCCCGCAGCTGAAGGCGACGGGCTTCTTCCGCACCGAGAAGGTGGACGGCAAGTGGTGGCTCGTCGACCCGGAGGGGCGCCTCTTCTTCTCGCACGGCGTCGACTGCGTCCGCATCGGCAACGAGACGGGCATCGGCTTCCGCGAAAAGTACTTCGAGTGGGTGCCGGAGCGGTCCGACCCCGTCTTCGGCCGCTTCCTCTACCAGGTCACGTGGCCGCAGGCGCACGGCTTCTACAAGGACCCCGCGCACCTGCCCTACAAGGCGTTCAGCTTCGGCAAGGCGAACGCGGTGCGCAAGTACGGTCCGGACTGGTACGACTTCACGAAGGCGCGCGCGCACGACCGCATCCGCGCCTGGGGGCTCAACACGATCGCGAACTGGAGCGACCCGGCCATCTACGGCCTGCGCCGCACGCCGTACACCGCGAACTTCGGAACCCGCGGCCCCGTGATCGAGGGCTCCTCCGGCTGGTGGGGCAAGCTGCGCGACCCGTACGCGCCCGCGTTCGTCGAGAACGCGCGCAAGAGCGCGGCCGCGGAAGCCGCCCGCACGGGGGCCGATCCCTGGTGCATCGGCTGGTTCGTGGACAACGAGCTCTCCTGGGGGAACGACAACCGCGACCTCGCGCGCGCCGTGCTCCGGTCCCCCGCGGAGCAGCCGGCCAAGCTCGCGTTCCGCCGGCAGCTCGAGAAGAAGTACGGCGCCGTCGAGAAGCTGAACGCCGCCTGGGGCTCGTCCTATCCGTCCTGGGAGGGCTTCCTCGCCGCGACGAACGCGGTGGACGAGACGAAGGCCGGTTCCGATCTCGAGGAACTCCACCGCGGCGTGGTCGCGCAGTACTTCCGCACGATCCGCGACGCGATCAAGGCCGTGGCGCCGAACCGCCTCTACCTCGGCACGCGCATCGCCTGGGGCGCGAACGTGATCTACGAGGAAAGCGCGCGCTACTGCGACGTCGTGAGCGTGAACATCTACAGCCGCCGCCCGGTCCGTGACCTGCCCGTGGGCGCCGTGGACAAGCCGATGATCAACGGCGAGTTCCACTTCGGCGCGCTCGACCGCGGCATGTTCCACACGGGCCTCGTCGGCACGCGGGACCAGGACGAGCGCGCGCAGTGCTACCGCGACTTCCTGAACGCCTGCCTTGACCACCCGCGCTTCGTCGGCACCCACTGGTTCCAGTGGCAGGACCAGGCGCTGACCGGCCGCGGCGACGGCGAGAACTACCAGATCGGCTTCGTCACGGTCACGGACACCCCGTACCCGGAGCTCGTCCAGGCCGCGCGCGACATCGGGTCCACGATGTACGCCCGCCGCTACGGGAAGCAGGGGAAGTAGCTTGGAGACGGGCGTCGTCATCGTCGGCACCGGCCTCATCGCGAAGTTCCACGAGGAGGCGGTCGCGGGCATTCCCGGACTGAAGGTCGTCGCGAAGCTGCGGCGCGGGGCCGACCTGGACGCGGCGCTCTCCGCACCGGGCGTCGGCCTCTGCCTCGTCGCGAACGCCTCGGGCGCGCACGACCTGCCCGTGCTCGCCGCCGCCCGCCACCGCGTCCCCGTGCTCGTCGAGAAGCCGATCGCCATCACCACGGCCCGCGTGGACGCCATGGTCCGCGCCTGCGCCGAGACGGCGACGCCCCTCGGCTGCATCTTCCAGACGCGCTGGAGCGAACCGTTCCGCGATCTGCAGGCACGCGTGGCGTCCGGCGAACTCGGCCGCCTCACGTATGCGTCCATCCAGGTCCCCTGGTGGCGCGCGGACGAGTACTACACGGGCAGCGACTGGCATGGCACGAAGGCGATGGACGGTGGCGGCGCGCTGATCAACCAGGCGATCCACATGGTGGACTGGCTCGTCGCGCTCATGCCGCCGGTCGCGGACGTCAAGGCGTTCGCCGGCACGCTCGCGCACCCGATGGAGGCCGAGGACACCGTCTCCGCCGCGATCCGCTTCGAGGGCGGCGCGCTCGGTTCGGTCTACGCGACGACCGCGAGCTACCCGGGGCGCCCCAGGCGCATCGAGATCACGGGCACGAAGGGCACGGTCGTCGTCGAGGACGCCGCGCACGGGTCCTCGCACGCCGCGGCGATTCCGTGCGAACAGCACCGGGCGTGCATCGCGGCGTTCATGGAGTCCGTCCGCGGCGGCGCGCCCTATCCGATCGACGGCGCCGAGGCGCGGAAGTCCGTGGACCTCGTCGAGCGCATCTACCGGAGCGCGCAGGCATGAGGGTCGGCTACGGCTACGACTCGCACCGCTTCGCGCCGGACCGTCGGCTCGTGCTCGGCGGCGTCGGAATACCCGGCTCGCCCGGACTGAAGGGCCATTCGGACGCGGACGTGCTGATCCACGCGCTGATCGACGCGCTGCTCGGCGCCGCGGCGCGGGGCGACATCGGCTCGCACTTCCCCGACACGGACCCCGCGTACGCGGGCGCCGACTCGGCGCGGTTGCTGGCGTCCGTCGTCGACGAGCTCGCGACCGCGGGCTTCCGCGTCGGCAACGTCGACGCGACCGTGGTCTGCGAGGCGCCGAAGCTGCGTCCGCACGTCGACGCGATCCGCGCGCGGCTGGCGGATCTCCTCCGCTGCGACGTGTCGCGCGTGTCGGTGAAGGGCAAGACGAACGAGAAGATGGACGACGTCGGCGCGGGCCTCGGCATCGAGGCGCACTGCGTCGCGCTGCTCGAGGAGGCCTGAGATGGAGCTCTACGACACCCACGCCCACTTCGGGGACGCCGACGACGTCGAGGCGATCTACGCGCGGGCCGCGGCCGCGGGCGTGACGCGCATTCTCGCCGTCGGTGGCGGCGAGGAGCTCAACCGCAACGCGCTGCGCACCGCGGGACGCGTCGCGCTCGGATGGGACCGCGACCAGCTGGACCGCGTGGCCGAGCAGATGGTGGTTCTTCCCGGCCTGCTGGACGCCCACCGCGACCGCGTGGCGGCGATCGGCGAAATCGGACTCGACTGCCACTACGAGCCGCAGACGCTGAGGGCGCAGTGCGCGCTCTTCGCGGCGCAGCTCGCGCTCGCGGACGAGAAGGGGCTCCCTGTCGTCATCCACACGCGCGAGGCGGACGACGCGACGCGCGGCGTGCTGGACGAGGTGCCCTGGCGCCACGGCGACCGGCTGCGCGGCGTGATCCACTCCTACACGGGCGGACCGAAGTTCGCCGGCCAGATGCTCGACCGCGGCTTCATGGTGTCCTTCTCCGGCATCGCGACGTTCAAGTCCGCCGAGGAGGTGCGCGCATCGGCCCGCTACGTTCCGGACGACCGCATCCTCGTCGAGACCGACTCGCCCTATCTCGCGCCGGTCCCGCTCCGCGGCCGACCCTGCGAACCCGCCTTCGTCGTCCACACGGCCGCCCGCCTCGCCCGGGCGCGCGGCATGGACCTGGAGGTCTTCGCGGCGCGGACGACCGCCAATGCCCTCCAGCTCTTCGGCGGCTGACTCCGGCAATCTCAGCACTTGCACGACACCAAGTAAAAGTGTAAACTACTCCAATCGTGAAGAAGAAGCTCAAGTACAAGCGCATCCTCCTGAAATTGTCCGGCGAGGTTCTCAAGAACCCCGAGAAGGGCGACTGCATCGACGCGTCGCGCCTGGCGTTCATGGCGGAGCGGGTCAAGAAGATCCACAAGCTGGGCGTCGAGGTCGGCATCGTCCTCGGCGGCGGCAACATCTTCCGCGGCCTGTCCGGCACGAAGAACGGCGTCAACCGCGTGGTGGGCGACTCGATGGGCATGCTCGCGACGATCATCAACGGCCTCGCCATGATGAACGCGCTGGAGCAGATCGGGGTGCCGACGCGCGTGATGACGGCGATCGACATGCCGAAGCTCGCGGAGCCCTTCATCCAGCGTCGCGCGCTGCGCCACCTCGAGAAGGGACGCGTCTGCATCTTCGCGGGCGGCACGGGCAATCCGTTCTTCTCCACCGACTCCGCGGCCGCGCTGCGCGCGAGCGAGATCGGCGCCGACGCGGTGCTGAAGGCGACGAAGGTCGACGGCATCTACACGGCGGATCCGATGAAGGACCCCAAGGCGAAGAAGTACGGTTCGCTGCGCTACGAGACCGCGCTCGAGAAGCGCCTCAAGGTGATGGACTCGGCTGCGTTCGCGCTCTGCATGGACAACAACATCCCGATCGTCGTCTTCGACTTCTTCGACGGCGACGCGCTGGAGCGCGTGGTGAAGGGCGAGGCCGTGGGCACGCTCGTCTCCGACAAGTAAACGGTTTTGCATCTCTGAACGACCCTTATAAAAGGAAACACCATGGAAACGGTTGCTGAAGTTCTCAACGACACGACGGCCAAGATCGGCAAGTCCTTCGACGCGCTCAAGGCGCAGTTCGCCGGCCTCCGCACGGGCAAGGCCTCCCCGGCCCTCGTGGACGGCATCAAGGTCGACTACTACGGCGCCCCGACGCCGATCAAGAACCTGGGCACCATCTCGACGCCCGAGCCGCGCCAGATCAAGATCACGCCGTTCGACCCCACGGTCCTCGCCGAGATGAACAAGGCGATCCTCGCGGCCAACCTCGGCGTCACGCCGCAGACGGACGGCAAGGTGCTGCGCATCACGATCCCCGAACTCAACGAGCAGCGCCGCAAGGAGATCGTCAAGCTTGCCAAGAAGCAGGCCGAGGACCAGAAGATCGCGATGCGCAACGTGCGCCGCGACGCGAACGACGCGCTCAAGAAGCTCGAGAAGGACAAGAAGATCTCCGAGGACGAGCTCAAGCAGGGCCTCGACAAGGTCCAGAAGGCGACGGACGACGGCATCGCGAAGATCGACGCGGAGCTGAAGGCCAAGGAAGCCGAAGTGATGGCCGTCTGAGGCCGGAACGCGAACCCCACAGGTAGATTCGACTGATAGGAGGATGACATGGCGGACGATGTTGAAATGACCCCGATTTCGGATGCGGAGGGTGGTGCGCTTCCCCCTAAGGTGTCCCCGTTTGGCGCGGCTCCCGCGGCCCCGGCGGCGGCTCCTGCGGCGGCTCCTGCGGCTCCGGCGGCTCCGGCCGCCAGCCCCACCGCGTCGACGATCCGCCTGAAGCCCGTCATCCGCAGGCCCTCGATCCACAAGCCGACGATTGGAGGGGCGAAGCCCATCGTCCCCGCGCCGGCGCCTGCGGCCGCGAAGAAGGCCACGCAGAACCTGAAGTCCGTCACGGGGCCGATTCCGGTCGCCGCCTCCCTGAAGAAGACGGGCATCATCGCCGAGGGCATCATCACGCCCGCGCAGCAGCAGGCTTCGAAGTCGAAGACGTCGCGCATCTCGCTGGAGTCCGCGATCGGCGTCGCTCCCGTGAAGGAGGGCCCCGCGCCGCTGAAGACGATTCGCCTGCGTCGTCCGACGGACATCAAGACCGGCGCGGCACCGACCCCGCTGACGCCCGCCGCGGCCCCGGCCGCCCCCGCTCCCGTGGCTCCGGCTCCGGCTCCGGAACCCGTTCTCGAGCCCGTGGGCGACCTGCCGCCGTCGGAAGACACCATCGCGACGAAGAAGACGCTGAAGCTCCACCGCCCGGGCGCTCCGATCGCGCGGCCCACGCTTGGCGGTTCCGGCATGCCGGCGGCTTCGGACGAGTCGGCTCCGGCGCCCACGATGGGCGCGATGTCGCCGATCGACTTCGGCGACATCCCCGCCGCGAAGCCGGCTTCGGACGTTCCGGTCTGGATCTCCGCGCTGTCCCTTCTCGCGGGCATCGCGGCGCTGGTCGTGGTCGGTCTCCTCACCTGGTACCTCTGGCAGGAGGGCGTCGGTCCCTTCGCCGGGGCGAACGAGATGCCGTTCATCCAGATGTAAGGACGGCGCTGAATGCGTCGGTTCCTGTCCCTGTCAAGTTCGGCCGCGCTTGAAGCGCTGGCCGAACCTCTTTCTGCGATTCTCTTCCTCGTCGCGTTGCTGACGATCCACCTCGCGCCGGTGTTCCACTACCACCAGTTCGGCGAGGCGGGGCGTCTGGCGCGCGAATGCGGATTCTCGGCGCTGCTTGTGTTCGGGCTGATCCTCGCGACGGCGGCGGCCGTGCGTTCGATCGGCGGCGAAATCGCCTCCGGCACGGCGGCGGCCGCGCTGGCGCGCCCGGTTTCGCGCCCGCTCTTCTTCTGCGCGAAGGTGGCTGGCGTCTCCGCGTTCTTCGGCGTCTTCTGCGCGGCCGTGGCGGCGGCGACGCTGCTGGCCGTCCTGACGTCCGAGACCGCCACGCAGCTGGCGGACTGCTGCGACGACCACGGGGCGTCGCGCCTGTGGGCGACGGGGCTCGCCTGCGGCCTCTTCGGAACGCTGGGCGCCTTCGTCGCGGCGGCGTTGTCGAACCGCTTCGCCCGGACGCGTTTCTGCGTCGGGGCCTGCCTGCTGATGGCGCTTGGCCAGCCGCTCGCGCTCCTCGCGGCGCTGCCGTTCGGACAGGACGGGTTCGCGGCGACGGCCGCCGCGGTCCCCTGGCGGATCCTGCCGCCCCTGTCCGTTCTGGCCTGCGGCTGCGTCGTCTTCGTCGCGTTCGCCGGAGCCCTGTCGGTGCGCCTCAAGCCCGCCCCGACGGCCGCGCTGGTCGCCGCCGCGGCGCTTTCCTCCTTTGTCTGGCCCCTGCGGGCCGTGCTGCCGGCGATCGGCAGGTTCTGGATGGTCGACAGCCTGGCGGGAGGCGGCCGCGTGCCGTGCGCCGAGATTGTCGCGGCCGTGGCGGCGGCCGTCTGCCTGACGGCGTTCTGGCTCGTCGCGGGCTCGCTGCTGCTGCGGGGAAGGGAGTTGCCGTGAGCGAACCGGTGATCGAGATCCGCGGACTGCGCAAGACGTTCCGCGACTTCTGGCTGCGTCCCGTGGCCGAAGCCGTCAATGGCATCGACCTGACGGTCGGGCGCGGGGACGTCTTCGGGTTGCTGGGACCGAACGGCTCCGGCAAGTCGACGACCATCAAGATGATCCTCGGGCTGCTGGCGCCGACCTCGGGCGAGGTCAAGCTCTTCGGCCTGCCCCCGCGCGCCAAGGCCGCGCGCGCGCGGCTCGGCTACCTGCCCGAGCTCTCCTACCTGCATCCGTTCCTGACGGCGCGCGAGACGGTGCGCTACTACGCGGGCCTCTCCGAGCTCGACGGCCGCACGGCGAAGGCCCGCACCGACGAGCTGCTGGAGCAGGTCGGCCTGGCCGCGGTGGCGAACCGCGCGGTCGGCGGCTTCTCGAAGGGCATGGCCCGGCGCGTCGCCTTCGCGAGCGCCCTCGTGTCGCGGCCCGAGCTGCTCATCCTCGACGAGCCGACCTCGGGCCTCGACCCCATCGGCACGCGCGAGGTCAAGGAGCTGGTCGGCCGGCTCGCGGCGGACGGCATGACGATCCTCGTGACGTCGCACCAGCTCTTCGACATGCAGGACGTCTGCTCGCGCGTCGCGATCCTCTCGCACGGGCGGGTCGTGGGCGGCGGTTCCGTCGCGGACATCGTCGCGGCGGCCGAGGACAAGCGGCATGCGCTGGAGGACTACTTCGTGGCGCGCCTGAAGGGCGGCGCGGCGTGATTCCCTCGTTCCTCCTCGCCTGGCGGGCGCTCGTGCGCGGGCATGTGCTGACGCTGCTCCTCGCGGCGACGGCGCTCGCGCACCTCCTGCTGCCCGCGCTCGTGCGCAGCGACGGCACGGCGGCGGGATGGCGCGAGATGTACATCCGCGCGGTCACGGGCGCGACCTTCGCGTTCACCGTCGTGACGGTGCTGGTCTGCGCCTGCGGTTTCTTCGCCCAGGAGCGTGCGCGCTTCCGCCTCGCGCTCACGGTGGTGCGTCCTGTGCCGGCGTTCGCGGTGGCCGCGGGCAAGTGGCTCGCGCTCTGCGCGGCGGCGGCGTGCGCCTACCTCCTGACGGCCGTGCTCACGGCGGTGCGCGTGCCGGACCCGCCGGCCTGCATGCACCACTACGCGCCCGCGCTGCCGCCGCCCGCCGAGACGGCGCGGCGGATGATGGCGGAGTATCTGGCGGATCCGAAGACGCCGGAGGCCGTGAAGAAGGCGCCGAAGTCCGCCGTCCTCTCCCTGCTCACGAACAAGGAGCTCGACCGCTACGACGTCGTCCGGCCCGGCGCGGAGATGGCCTGGCCGTTCGCGCCCGGCCTGGCCTCGGTCCCCGGCCTGACGGTGCGCGTGCGCTTCGCGACGCAGTTCGAGCTGCGCGCGCCGCTGGCGGGGCGCTTCGAGCTGGCGGGGCTGTGCGCGGTGGTCTCGAACAACACGCAGGCGGTGCTGGACATCCCGCTGGCGGCGGCCGCCGCCGGGGCGGGGCCCGCGGACCGGCTGCGCTTCGCGAACACGGGGCGCGAGACGGTGATGCTGCGGCCGCGGCGCGACCTTGAGCTGCTGACGCCCGCGGACCCGTTCGCGGCGAACCTCGCGCGCGCCGCGCTGCAGATGCTGGCGACGACCGCGCTCCTCGCGGCGTTCGGGCTCTTCCTGTCGTCCGCGCTGTCGCGCCCGGTCGCCATCTTCACGTCCCTCGTCGCGGTGTTCGTCGCCTTGATGGCGCCGAGCGTGCTCGTCCAGTTCCCGGACGGGCTGGACGTGGCCGCGGCGGACCGGCTGGGCCTCGCGATCTCGCGGGGCGTCAGCCTGCTCGCCGCCACGGCGGGGGAGGCCGAGCCGGTCTCCGACCTCGCCACCGACACCTGCATCGAATGGCGCGCGCTGGCCCGCTGCGCGCTGGTCAACGCCGTGCTGCTGCCGACGGTCCTGCTCGCGCTCGCCGCGTGCCTGGTGCGCCGTCGCCCGCTGTCCGCGCAATCCTAGGAGAACCGTCGTCATGAAGAAGAAAACCGCCGCCGTCCCGAAGTGCGACAGGGCCGTCGAGGCCTATGCCGCGGAGTACATGGACTTCCTCGCGAAGGGGAAGACCGAGCGCCGCTGCTACGCGGCCGCCGTGGAGCTGCTGGAGAAGGCCGGCTTCCGGGATCTCGCGTCCACCACGTCGCTGAAGCCGGGCGACCGCGTCTACCGCGGGTACCACGGCAAGACCCTCATGGCCTGCGTGATCGGGCGCGAGCCGACGGCGAAGGGCCTCCGCGTGGTCGGCGGGCACACCGACGCGCCCCGCCTCGACCTGAAGCCGCGCCCGCTGTACGAGAAGGACGGGATCGTCTACCTGGACACGCACATGTACGGCGGCATCAAGAAGTTCCAGTGGCTGGTGCTGCCGCTCGCGCTGTACGGCGTGATCGTGCGCAAGGACGGCTCCGTGGTCGAGGTGGCCGTGGGCGACGAGCCCGGGGACCCCGTCTTCCTCATCTCCGACATCCTGCCGCACCTGGGCGGGGACCAGGCGCAGAAGACGCAGAAGGAGTTCTACCCGGCCGAGGACCTCGACGTGATCGCGGGCGTCTGCGAGAAGGACGCGCTCGCCGCATGCCTCGCGGAGAAGTACGGCGTGGAGGAGGCGGACCTCCTCTCGGCCGAGCTCGAGATCGTGCCGGCCGGCCGGCCGCGCGAAGTCGGCCTCGACCGTTCGCTCATCGCCGCCTACGGCCACGACGACCGCGTCTGCGCCTACGCGGGCCTCAGCGCCCTCGTCGACGTGGCGAAGGCGAAGACGCCTCCGTCCCGCACCTGCGCCTGCATCCTCTGCGACAAGGAGGAGATCGGGAGCGTCGGGGCGAGCGGCATGGACAGCACCTTCTTCGAGAACACGGTGGCCGAGCTCCTCGAACGCGAGGCGAAGGGCGGCGCGCGCGACATCGACGTGCGCCGCGCGCTGGAGGCGTCCACGATGCTCTCGGCGGACGTCACGGCGGCGGCCGATCCCCATTTCAAGGACGTCGACTCGACCGGGAACGAGGCGCGCCTCGGGAAGGGCCCCGCGGCGGCCAAGTACACGGGCGGCCCGACGAAGGGCGGCGCGAGCGACTGCCGCGCCGAGTTCGTCGCCGAGATCCGCCGGCTGATGGACAAGGGCGGCGTGACCTGGCAGATGTCCGAGCTCGGCCGCCAGGAGAAGGGCGGCGGCGGCACCATCTCCAAGTTCATGGCGCGCTACGGGATGGACGTGCTCGACTTCGGCACGCCGCTGCTGAACATGCACGCCCCCTGGGAGCTTGCCTCCAAGTTCGACTGCTACCACACGAAGAAGGCCTACGCGGCCTACTTCGCAGGCTGATCCCGTCTCCCCCGCGGCCCTACCATCCGGCCCGGGATTGTGGTAGAATATCCGTCTGTTTCATGAGACGGATCGTCGATTTCCTGAAGAGCGAAGGGGCGCCGTGGCTGCTGGCCGCGGCGGCTTCCCTTTGCCTTTCTTTCCTTGCGGTCTGGTTCGGGGGGCTGAACCAGGACGAGGGGTGGTATCTCTACGCCGCCCAGATGGTCCGCGCCGGCCGGTTCCCGTTCCACGACTTCTTCTACACCCAGGGTCCCGCGATGCCGTTTGTCTACTCGGCGCTCGCGCCCGTGTGGGGGCCGTCCTCGCCCCTGCACGGCCTGCTGGGCGGGCGCGTGGTCACGCTGGCGCTCGGATTCCTCTCGACGTTCTGCGCCATGGGGCTCGTCCGGCGGCTTGTGCCGCCGGGCCGCCGCGGCACCGCCGGCCTCGCGGTCTTCGCGGTCCTCGCCTGCAACGTGTACCACCTCTACTTCACGACGATCCCGAAGACCTACGCGCTCGGCGGCCTGTTCGTGCTCGCGGGCCTGCTGATGGTCGCGGGCGCGCTCGTGCCCGCGGACGGGGGGACGTTCCGGGGCGGCGTCCGCCCGGCGCTGCTGCTCGCCGCGGGCGGGCTCTCCCTCGCGTTCGCGACGGGCACGCGCATCTCGCTGCTGCTGATCCTGCCGGTCGTCGGCTTCACCCTGCTGCTGCGCTTCCGCGATTTCCGCTGGAGCTTCCTCTGGTTCGGGCTGGGCGGCGCGCTGGGGCTCTTCCTCACCTACGGGCTCTTCGCGCTCGACCCCGTGTCGCTGCGCGCGCTCCTGGCGGCGCAGGGCTACCATGCGGCGCGGGGCGGCTTCGACCCGTTCTTCGCCGTCGGGAGCGTGAGCCGCCTGGCGCGCGGCTATGCGGCGCTCGGCGCGGTGCTGTTCGCCGCGGCCTTCCTCCGTCTCCGCGCCGGCGGCGCGGCGCCCGCGCGCACGGCGGGGCAGTCCGCGGTCTGCTGGATGCTCGGGCTGGGCTTCGCCGCGGTGTTCCTGCTGCAGCTGAGCGCCCCGTTCCCCTACGACGACTACCAGGTGCCGGTCATGGGCCTGCTCGCCGTGCTGATCGTCGCCTGGTTCGCCCGCGCGGGCGAGGGCCCGGGCGCGGCGTGGTACGCCGTGTTCGCGGCGTGCATGGTCTCGTTCGCCTCCCCGCAGCTGCAGGAGTGGGCGACCTACGGGCAGGACCGTTTCTGGAGCCGCAGGAAGGAGATGACGGAGCTGGCGAAGCTGCGCGCGGTCGGGCGCGCGGTCGAGGCCCTCGATCCCGGCGGGAAGACGCTGTTCACGCAGGACCTCTACCTGGCGGTCGAGACCGGGCGCACGGTGCCCGCGGGCATGGAGATGGGGCCGTTCTGCTACTTCCCGCACTGGGGGGACGCGGAGGCGCGCGCCGTGCACGTGCTGAACCGGAACGCGATGACGGCGCTCGTCCGCTCCGCCCCCGCCCCGGTCGCGGCCTGCAGCGGCTACGCCTTCGCGATTTCCGTTCCGAAGTGCGACGAGGTGCCCGCGGACGAGCAGCGGCGCTACGCGGACGAGCTGGCGCGGAACTACGACCTCGTCCGCACGGTGCCCGACTTCGGGCAGAACGCGACGCCGCTGAGGATCTACCTCAGGAAGTCCCCGCAGCCGCAGGAGGCGAAATGACGGCGCGCACGGACGGAATCCTGGACCGCGTCCGCACGCCCGCGGACGTGAAGGCGTTGCCGGCCGCGGACCTGCCGCGGCTTGCGGCGGAGGCGGTCACGGACGCGGTCGCGCGCGCGTTCCCGCGGGGCGCCGGACACATGGAGACGGAATAGGCGGAGGACAGTATTCATGGGAGCGGTACGACATGGCAATCCCGGCGAATGGGCGCGGGTCACGGGCACGGTGATCTCCCTGTGGCCGCTCTTCGCCTGCTTCACGGCCCTGGGCGCCCTGGGCGCGTCCATCTTCTTCGGCCGCAACCCCGCCGTGTTCGCGGGGATCTTCACGGCGTGCCTGCTGCTCACGGCCGCGCTGTGGCGCAAGGGCCTGCGGCGCGTGGAGTCCTTCTTCAAGGGCGCGCGCGGCGAGGAGCGCGTGGCCGGTCTGCTCGAGATGCTGCCGGTCGGCTGGCACGTCTTCCACGACTTCGAGGCGGGCGGCTACCACGTCGACCATGTCGCGGTCGGGCCGACGGGCGTCTACGCCGTCGAGACGAAGAACTGGCGGGGACGGGTGACGGCCGAGAAGGGCGAGGTCCTGGTCGACGGCGTGCTGCCCGACCGCGCGCCCCTCGGGCAGGCCGCGGCCGAGGCGAAGGCCGTCGAGGCCGCGCTGCGGAAGGCCGGCTGCGACGTCGAGGCCGTGCCGGTGCTCTGCATGGCCTCCGACACCTTCGCGGAGCCGGCCTCGCGGGTCGGCGGCACGGTCGTCGTAAACGCCTCCGGCGTCGCGGCGTGGGTGCTGGGGCGCCCCGTGGTGCTTTCGGCGGACAGAGTCGCCCGCCTGGCCCAGCTGATGGAGACGTCGGTCTAGTCCGCGTCCCGGATCCACGATCTACCCCAAGGAGTCCGAAAGGAGCCCAAGACATGAAGATGAAGCTTGCCGCAATCCTCCTGGCCGCCGTGGCGCTGGCGCGCCCCGCCTGGTGCGAGGACGCCCCGTCGCTCGAGAGCGTCGCGAACCTCGCGCCGCAGAAGCACTACGCGGCCATCGCGCGGAAGGTCTCGAACATGCTGCCCGCGTACCACGTGTCGCAGCAGGCCTTCGACGAGTCCGTCTCGCAGCGCGCCTGGACGAACCTCGTCACGATGTACGACTACAATCACTGCGTGTTCCTGAAGGGCGACCTCGAGAAGTTCGCGGCGCAGCGGACGGGCTACGCGGCCGCGCTCCGCCGCGGCGACCTCTCCTTCGCCTACGAGATGCACCGCGTCTTCGTGTACCGCCTCGACGCGTGCGTGGCGTACGTGACGAACCTGCTCGAGACGGCCGAACTGGACTTCTCGGCCGACGAGACCTATCTCTACGACCGCCGCGAGGCGCCGTGGCCGGAGACGGTCGAGGAGCAGCGCGACCTGTGGCGCCGCCGCATCAAGAACGAGATGCTGTCGATCGTCCTCGGCCGCGAGCTGGACGACGAGGAGGACGCCGAGGCCGAGAAGTCCGGGAAGAAGAAGAAGGACCGGTCGAAGAAGAAGACCGCGGTGTCGCGGCAGGGCCGCCGCATCGCCGCGGAGCCGGCCGCGAAGGGCGGTGCGACGAACGACGTGGCGTCCGCCGAGGGCGAGGCGAAGCCCGAGCCGACGCCGAAGGAGACGCTGCTCAACAAGTACCGCCACTACCTCGCCTGGACGCTCACGGAGCTGGACGACGAGAAGGTCATGGAGCGCTGCCTGCTGGCGGCCGCGATGGCGTACGACCCGCATTCCGCCTACATGGCGCCGCTGAGCAAGGACGACTTCGACATGGACATGAGCCTGTCGCTCTGCGGCGTGGGCGCGGTGCTCTCGCAGTCCATGGACGACGGCGCGCTCGAAATCAAGGAGGTCATGAAGGGCGGCCCGATGGCCCGCGAGGGCAGCATCAAGGAGGGCGACAAGATCGTCGGCGTGGGCCAGGGGACGAAGCCCGTCGAGGACATCGTGTGGAAGCCGATGCGCAAGTCCATCAAGAAGATCCGCGGGCCGAAGAACACGACCGTCGTGCTCGAGGTCACGGACAGGAACGGCGCGTCGCGACGCCGGGTGCCGATCGTCCGCGACGAGATCAAGCTCGAGGACCAGGCCGCGACCGGCCGCGTCGAGAAGGTCGTGCTGGACGGCGTCGAGCGCACGATGGGCTACGTGAAGCTGCCCGCGTTCTACGGGACGATGGACAAGCGCCCGAACGAGCCCGGCTACCGGTCCTGCTCGCTCGACGTCGCGAAGTGGGTCGCGCAGTTCAACACGGAGGGCACGGACGGCATGGTCCTCGACCTGCGCGGCAACGGCGGCGGCTCGCTCAAGGAGGCCGTCCTCCTCTCCGCGCTCTTCGTGCGCCCGAACCCCGGTCCCTGCCCCGTCGTGCAGATCCGCGAGACGCGCAACCTGTACGTGCTCCCGACGTTCCCCGACCAGCCGACCTTCGCGTACCGCAAGCCGCTCGTGGTCCTCGTCGACCGCCATTCGGCGAGCGCCTCCGAGATCGTCGCGGGCGCGCTGCAGGACACGGGCCGCGCGGTCGTCTGCGGCGACCTGCAGTCGCACGGCAAGGGCACGGTCCAGACCGTGATGCCGATGGGCCGCAGCGAGTTCGGCTCGATGAAGATCACCACTGCGCGCTTCTACCGCATCAACGGCTCGTCCACGCAGGTGAAGGGCGTCGCGAGCGACATCCGCCTGCCTTCCGTGCTTGACGACCGCACGGACATCGGCGAGGGCAAGCTGCCGAACGCCCTGCCCTGGAGCCGCATCGAGCCGGCGAGCTACGACCCCATCTGGAACATGCCGTCCCTCGTGCCGGAGCTCGCGGCGCGTTCCGAGGCCCGCCGCGCGAAGTCGCCCGAATGGGCGCGCCGCACGCAGGTCATGAAGCTCTTCCGCGAGACCTCCGAGCGCCGCGTCGTCTCCCTCGCCCGGGACGCGCGCAAGAAGCAGATGAAGGACGACCGCGCCGTGCTGGACGAGGCCGACGAGGAGGCCGCGTTCGACGACGAGGACGGGGAGGAGGAGGCCGTTGCGGACGACGCGACCGCGCGCAAGAAGGACATCGTGCTGGACGAGGCGCTGAACGTGCTCGCCGACCTCGCGGCGCTCACGAAGGGCGCGGAGGCGCCGGAGGCCCCGGTGCAGAACAACCGGATCCCGGCGTGGCTCCAGCTGCTCCAGGGAGGGGGCGAGGAATGAGGAAGGTCCGCTTCACGAAGATGCACGGGGCCGGCAACGACTTCGTGCTCGTCGACGACCGGGACGAGACGTTTCCCGTCCACGACCACCTGCGCCTCGCGGCGTTCGCCGCGCCGCGCACGGGCATCGGCTGCGAGGGCGTGATCCTGGTGCAGCCGTCGAAGTCCTTCGATTTCCGCATGGCGTTCTTCAACCCGGACGGCACGGAGGCCGACCTCTGCGGAAACGGGGCGCGCTGCGTGGCCTGGTTCGCGCGCGAAATCGGCGCCGCGAAGGGCCGCTCGATGACGTTCGAGACGCGCGCGGGCCTGGTGGACGCGGAGGTGCTCGACAACGGGACGGTGCGCGTGTGGATGCCCGAACCGAAGAACCGCCGCTACGGCCTGCAGGTCGGCGGCGAGTCGGGCGACTTCATCGTCGCGGGCGTGCCGCACTTCGTCGTCGCCTGTCCGGGCGTCTCCAGCGTGGACGTCGTCGGCCGCGGCCGCGCGCTGCGCCTGGCCGAGGCCTTCGAGCCCGAGGGGACGAACGTGGACTTCGTGCAGTACATCCCGCCGCACAAGGCCCTGATGCGCACCTACGAGCGCGGCGTCGAGGCGGAGAGCGGGGCCTGCGGCACCGGCGCCGTCGCGACGGCGATCGTGGGCGTGGAGACGAAGGGGATGTCGCTGCCGATGCACATCCGCACGTCGGAGGGCTTCGAGCTGACCGTCGACGGCGACTACCGCCGCGCGCGGTCGACGGGGATCACGCTGACGGGGCCGGTCCGCAAGGTGTTCGAGGGCGAGATCGACCTCGACGCGCTGGACACGGCCGGCGAGATGGAATGACTTCAAACGTGGATTCGCAGAAGAGAGGAACAGGGAACATGAGCGAACTGATTGTCGCGCTGGACGTGCAGACCCGCCAGGAGGCGGTGGAGAAGGTGAAGCTGATCGGCGACCCGGTCGATTTCTACAAGATCGGGCTCGAGCTGTTCACGGCCGAGGGCCCGGACGTGGTCAAGGCGGTGAAGGACCTCGGCAAGAAGGTCTTCCTCGATCTCAAGTTCCACGACATCCCCAACACGGTGGCGAAGGCCGTGAAGAGCGGCGGCAGGCTCGGCGTCGACCTCATGACGATCCACGCCGTCGGCGGCAAGGCGATGATCCGGGCCGCGCACGAGGCGGCGGCGGAATACGGCGCGGCCGCGCCGAAGATCCTGGCGGTGACGGTGCTCACCTCGCTCGACCAGTCCGACCTCGCGGACATCGGCATCCTCGGCCGCACGCCGGCCGACCAGGTGCTCGCGATGGCGAAGTTCGCGACGGGCAACGGGGCGGACGGCCTCGTGTGCAGCGCGTTCGACGTCGGTTCGCTCTCCCCGCAGCTGCCCCTCGGCACGCTCTTCGTGACCCCGGGCGTGCGCCCGGCCGGCGCGGCCGTCGGCGACCAGAAGCGCATCGCGACGCCCGCCACGGCCGTCCGCGGGGGCGCCACGCACCTCGTCGTGGGCCGTCCGATCATGGCCGCCCCCGACCCCGCCGCCGCCGCGCGCGCGATCCGCGCCGAGATGGCGGCCGTGTGAGCGCGGAAGGGGCGGAGACGGTGATCATCGACTTCCACACGCACAACTTCCCCGACGCGCTCGCGGCGCGGGCGGTCGAGGTCATGTGCGGCAAGCTCGCGGCGGGCGGTCATGGGGACTTCCACCCCGTCGGCGACGGGACGCTCGCGACGCAGCTGCGGGACATGGACCGCGCCGGTGTCGATCTCTCCGTGAACTGCCCCGTCTGCACGCTGCCGCACAACTTCGACGCCATCCTCCGCCGCGCGCTCGACCTGCGCGGGGGAAAGGCCGGCGCGGCGGCCGCGGAGCGCAACTTCCAGCTCGGGTCGGTCCATCCCGCGGACCCGGACTTCCGCGCGCACGTGCGCCTGCTGAAGGAACACGGCTTCCCGGGCGTCAAGATCCATCCCCAGTACATGGGCGTGCTCCTCGACAACCCGGCGTACACCCCGTTCTTCGCGGAACTGCGCGACCAGGGGCTCTTCGTCCTCAGCCACACCGGCTACGACCCCGGCTTCCCGGGCGCGTCCGACGCGGCGGATCCGGCCCGGATCGCCGCGCTGCTGACGGCCGTGCCGGGTCTGAAGTTCGTCGCGGCCCACCTGGGCGGCGAATGCCGCTGCCCGGCGCACGCGACGGACGTGCTGCTGCCGTTCGAGACCTGCTGGATCGACACCGCCGCGATGTACTGGCGGGACGACGCGGCGGAGACGCGGCGCATCGCCGCCGAATGGCCCGCCGACCGCATGGTCTTCGGCACGGACTACTTCTGGCGCGACGAGGCGCATCTGATCGACTGGGTGCGGGCGCTGCGCCCCGACCCCGCCGACCAGGCGCGGATCTTCCACCTCAACGCGGCGAAACTGCTCGGACTTCCGTCCTGAAGGCGCCCGAGACTGGATTTCCAATCCGAATCTTCAAGTTTCGTGCTTGATTCGCGCGCGCGAATCAAGTAAACTATTCGCCAATTTTTCAGCCGGGCCTGTGCCCGGGAAAACCAAGGAGAAAATGAACATGGCCAAGACGCCCAAATTCGCCAACGCGAAGGTCTTCGCGTGGGTTGACAAGTGGAACAAGATCTGCACGCCGGACAAGATTGTCGTCGTGACGGGCACGAAGAAGGAGCACCTCGCGATCTGCGAGATGATGGTCAAGAACGGCCAGTTCATCAAGCTCAACCAGAAGAAGCGCCCCGAGTGCTATCTCGCCCGCTCCCACGAGTCCGACGTGGCGCGCGTCGAGGGCCGCACGTTCATCTGCTCCGAGAAGGAGATCGACGCGGGTCCGACGAACCACTGGGTCGCCCCGGCCGAGATGAAGAAGATGATGGAGAAGTCGTACAAGGGCTGCATGAAGGGCCGCACGATGTACGTCATCCCGTTCGCGATGGGCCCGATCGGCAACCCGATCACGCAGTACGGCATCGAGGTCACCGACTCCCCGTACGTCGTCGTCAACATGAACATCATGACGCGCACCGGCGACGCCGTGATGAAGTACATCGACAAGATCGGCGACAAGTTCATCCCCTGCATCCACTCCGTCGGCGCCCCGCTCAAGAAGGGCCAGAAGGACGTCGCGTGGCCGTGCGCGAAGAAGATCGAGGACAAGTTCATCACGCAGTTCCCCGAGGACCGCGAGATCTGGTCGTTCGGTTCGGGCTACGGCGGGAACGCCCTGCTCGGCAAGAAGTGCTTCGCGCTCCGCATCGCCTCCAAGCTCGCCAAGGACGAGGGCTGGATGGCCGAGCACATGCTCATCCTCACGCTCACCTCGCCTGAGAAGAAGCAGTACCACGTCACGGCGGCGTTCCCGTCCGCCTGCGGCAAGACGAACCTCGCCATGATGCTGCCGAAGCTCCCGGGCTGGAAGCTCCAGACGATCGGCGACGACATCGCGTGGCTCAAGCCGGGCGCCGATGGCAAGCTCTACGCCATCAACCCCGAGAACGGCTTCTTCGGCGTCGCGCCGGGCACGTCCATGGACTCCAATCCGAACGCGCTCAAGAGCTGCAAGAAGGGCACGATCTTCACGAACGTCGTCCTCACGCCCGATGGCGACATCTGGTGGGAAGACATGGGCATCAAGGCCCCGAAGGAAGGCGTCGACTGGAAGGGCAATCCCTGCTACGTCTGCGCGGACGATCCGTACCGCATGGGTCCGAAGCCGGGCATGACGAAGAAGGAGATCAAGGAGTCCGGCTACGTCGCGGCCCACAAGAACTCCCGCTTCACGGCCCCGGCCGAGAACTGCCCGGTGCTCGACAAGTCCGGCTTCAACGGCCTCTACAACAAGAAGCCGACCGGCGTGCCGATCGACGCGATCCTGTTCGGCGGCCGCCGTCCCAGCACCATCCCGCTGGTGAACGAGGCCAAGGACTGGACGCACGGCGTGTTCATGGGCTCCGCCGCGGGCTCCGAGGTCACCGCCGCCGTCATCTCCGACCAGATCGGCCAGGTCCGCCGCGACCCGATGGCGATGCTGCCGTTCTTCGGCTACAACGTGGCCGACTACTTCCAGCACTGGCTGGAGATGGAGCGCACGTCCGCCGACGCGACGAAGCTGCCGAAGATCTACTTCGTCAACTGGTTCCGCAAGGGCGACGACGGCCGCTTCATGTGGCCGGGCTTCGGCGACAACAGCCGCGTCCTGAAGTGGATCTGCCAGCGCATCGAGGGCACGGTCAAGGCCAACGAGACGGCGATCGGCAACATCCCGTTCGCGAAGGACATCGACCTCGCCAACAACGACGAGACGGCGAAGTTCCACGTCGTCAAGGAGGACCTCGAGGAGATCCTCAAGGTCGACGTCGAAGGCTGGAAGAAGGAGATCGCGACGATCGGCGCGTCCTACGACGAGTACGACGCCAAGGCCTCCAAGGACACGACGGTCAAGTCCACGACGGCCAAGCGCGTGCCGAAGGCCCTGCGCCAGGTGCTCGCGGACGTCGCGGCCGCGCTCGCCAAGTAAGCGCCCCGCGCACAGAGACGGCGGCGGGCCGCGGCCCGCCGTCCGAAAAGAGGAAGGCTCCACCCGGGGCCTTCCTTTTTGCTATACTGTTCCCATTCTCTAACCGACTAGGAGTCCTATGCATCTCAAGAACTTCCTGCCCGCCTTCGCCGTGCTCGCGGCGAGCGTCGCGTTCGCCGCGGACGTTGGCGATTCGTTCCTGCTGCACACCAGGTCCACGACGATGGCGTTCGCCAAGCGCAACGGCGCGTGGAACCTGCTCCACTACGGCCCGAAGGTCGCCCAGGGCGCGGACGCCGCGGCCCTCGCGAGCGACGGTTTCGCCGGCGGCAGCTTCATGGCGACGCGCCGCCCGGCCGTCTATTCCGCCTATGGAGACAAGGCGCAGGACAAGGGCATCAACAAGTTCGGCGGCCTGCAGGTCACGCATGCCGACGGCTGCCTGACGACGTACCTCGAGGGCGTGAAGGCGGAGACGGTCGAGGACCGTCCCGGCGTGACGCACCTCGTGCTCACGCAGAAGGACCGCGTCTATCCGTTCTACGTCGTCCAGCACTTCCGCGCGATGGAGGGCTGCGACGTGGTCGAGACCTGGGTCGAGCTCCGCAACGAGGAGAAGGGCGCCGTCCGCCTCGGGCGCATGGACTCCCTCGCGCTCGACTTCCCGCTCATCGCCAACCGCTTCTACCTCCAGAGCGCGACAGGCCAGTGGTCCTGCGAATCCCAGCTCGTCGAGACCGAGCTGGTGCGCGGCCAGACGATCGCCATCGGGTCCCGCTCCGGCGTGCGCGACGCCTGGGAGGCGAACGCGAGCTTCATGCTCACGGTGGGCGAGAAGGCCACCGAGACGAGCGGCCGCGTGATCGGCGGCGTCCTGTGCTGGTCCGGGTCCTGGGGCCTTTCCGTGCAGCGCGACCAGTGCGACTTCGTCGAGGTGCGCGCGGGCGCGGACACGAGCCAGGGCGCCTACGTGCTCGACGCGGGCAAGTCGATCACGCTGCCGAAGTTCGCCCTCACCTACTCCGCGGCGGGCAAGGGACAGGTCTCGCGCAACATCCACAAGTGGGCGCGCGACTGGCAGCTGCCGGCCGGGCACAAGCTCCGCCCCGTGCTGCTCAACAGCTGGGAGGGCAGCTACTTCACCTTTACCGAGAAGGTCCTCCATGACATGATGGACGGGGTGAAGGAGATGGGCGGCGAGCTCTTCGTGCTCGACGACGGCTGGTTCGGCACGGGCAAGTACGCCCGCGACGCGAAGAACCAGGACCGCGTCGGACTCGGCGACTGGGTCATCAACCCCGAGAAGCTGCCGAACGGGCTCGTCGGCCTGAACGACGAGGCGAAGAAGCGCGGCCTCGCCTTCGGCTTCTGGGTCGAGCCGGAGATGGTGAACACGAACAGCTGGATCTACAACGCGCATCCGGACTGGATCGTGCGCGAGAAGACGCGTCCCGTCAACGTCGGCCGCGGCGGCTCCCAGACCGTCCTCGACTACGCGAACCCCGCGGTCCGCCAGAACATCTACGACCAGCTCGACGCGCTCTACTCGAAGATCCCCGGCCTCTCCTACATCAAGTGGGACGCGAACGCGGACTTCATGAACATGGGCTCCCCCTACCTCGACGCCGAGCACCAGGCGAACATGCCGTTCGACTACACCGTCGGCCTCTACGACCTGCTGGCGAAGCTCCGCGCGAAGTACCCGCAGGTCGACATCCAGGCCTGCAGCTCCGGCGGCGGCCACGCGGACTACGGCTTCCTCCGGTACGCGGACGAGTTCTGGGGCTCCGACAACACGGACGCCCGCGAGCGCGTCTTCATCCAGTGGGGCGAGAGCCAGTTCTATCCCGCCTGCGCGATCGCCGCCCACGTGACGGACGTGCCGAACCACCAGACGGGCCGCACGACGCCGCTCAAGTACCGCTTCGACGTCGCGATGGCCGGCCGCCTCGGCTTCGAGCTCCATCCGAAGAACATGAAGCCGGAGGAGGTCGCGTTCGCCAAGCAGTGCGTGGCCGACTACAAGCGCATCCGCCCGACGGTCCAGCAGGGCGACCTCTACCGCCTCGTCTCGCCGTATGGCGGCAGCCCGCTCGCGTCGCTGATGTACGTCTCCGAGGACAAGCGCCGCGCCGTCGTCTTCGTGTGGAGCCTCGAACGCGGCATCTGCCACGACTACCCCGCGCCGATCGTGCTGCAGGGTCTCGCGCAGGACGCGTCCTACCGCCTGAAGGAGCTCAACGTGATGAAGGGGGCGAAGCACGTTCGCGTGGACGGCAAGGCGCTCGGCGGCGACGCGCTCATGTCCATGGGCCTGCCGATCCGCCTGAGGGGCGACTACGACTCCGCCGTCTTCGAACTGACGGCCGAGTGAGGTCGAAGATCGAATGTTGAAGGTTGAATCCGAATCTGGAATCTGAAATCCGAAAGGAAGATGAAAATGAAGAAGGTTGTTGCCGGTGTGGCGGTTGCTGCGGCGTGCATGTGCGCGTCCGCGAAGGAGACGATTCTGGTGGCGGCGGATCCGTTCGCCGTCGGACTCAAGAAGGCCGTCGCGGCCCATCTCGAGAAGCGCGGCTTCGAGGTGAAGGACCTCGGCGCGACGGACGCGAACAAGGACAAGCCCTACTTCGAGAGCGCCGTCGAGGTCTGCCGCGCCCTCCAGAAGGGCGAGGCGCAGCGCGCGTTCCTCTTCTGCGGCACGGGCATGGGCATGAACATGATCGCCAACCGCTTCAAGGGCGTCCGCGCGGCCGTCGTCGAGAGCGTGTTCGCGGCCAAGATGTGCCGCACGATCAACGACGCCAACGTCTGCTGCATGGGCCAGATGATCTGGGGCGACATGATGGCCGAAGCGGCCGCCGACGCGTTCCTCGACACGAAGTTCACGCAGGGCCTCGAGCCGCTCGCGGACTTCCTCAAGGACGCCAAGGTCAAGGTCGAGGCGATCCGCGACTGACGCGGGCCGCTGAACAGTGAATGGAGAACGTTGAAGATTGAACGTCGAAGATGGAATGTAGCGACATGAAGAAGCTGGTTCTGTTCACTTCGGGCCTCCTCGCCTGCGCCCTTTGCGCGGGCGAGTGGGCGAAGCCCGCCCCGATCCCCCGTGAGAAGGGCCTCTTCCGCTGCCAGGTCCACCGGGGCGGCGGCGCGAAGACGCGCCCCGACAACTCGCTCGAGACCTTCCTCTGGTGCTGGGGGCACGGCATGGCCCCCGAGGCCGACGCGCGTCTGACGAAGGACGGCGTCGCCATCGCCATGCACGACGACAACTTCAGGCGCATCGGCCGCGGCATCGGCACGGACTTCGCGAAGAAGAAGATCAAGGACCTGACCTGGAACGAGATCAAGGACGTCGACACCGGCTCCTACCTCGGCAAGGAGTACGAGTCCACCCGCATCGCCACCATGGAGAGCATCTTCGCCGCGATGAAGGGACGCCCCGAGCGCCTCCTCTACGTGGACGAGAAAGGCGCGCCGCCGGAGCTGATCGCGGAGCTCGCGAACAAGTTCGGCGTCATCGAGCAGGTCTACTACTGCTCCTCCAGGTGGCAGCTCATCCCCCGCTGGCGCAAGGTCGCCCCGAAGGGCCGTTCGATGGTCTGGCTCGGTGCCTGGCCGAAGAACAACTCCCCCGAGGAAATCGCCCGCAGCGAGGCCTATGTGCAGAAGCAGCTGGACGAGATGGCCGCGACCGGCTTCGACGGCATCGACCAGGTCCAGATCCACCTGCGCACGGACCTCACGAAGGAGGATCCGTTCTGCCCCTCGACCGCGTTCTGCAAGCGCGCAATCGAGCTCATGCACAAGCATGGCGTGACCGCCAACGGCGTCACCTGGACCGAGGGCGAGAACGAGTCCGTCTACCACCGCATCTGGGACGTCGGCTTCGACCACTTCACGACCGACTACCCCCTGACGCTCTTCAAGGTCGCGGACGAGATCCGCAAGGCCGCGAAGTAGCATGGGCGTCCTTGACTGGCTGGTGGACAGTCCACCTGCCCGCGCTTGACTGGATTCCGAGGAATTGGGATAATACCCGGCATGAG
>JAEDMN010000181.1 GCA_016302985.1 Kiritimatiellia bacterium
AATGGTGGGCTATAGTAGATTCGAACTACTGACCTCTTCCATGTCAAGGAAGCGCTCTAACCAACTGAGCTAATAGCCCGTGTTGCGGGAACGAGGGATAGTGTATCAAATGCCCCTTCCCGGGTCAACGGGGAATTTGAAAAAAGTTACGCGGACCGGACGGCGGGCTGGAGGTAGATCGGCAGCGGTTCGGGCTTGGGCAGTTCGGGATGCGCGAGCGCCACTTCCGCGAGGTGCTGGGCGAGCGGGACGAGCGAACCCTTGTAGGCCGCGCCGAAGACAGACTGGAGCAACGGCTCGATGCGCGCACCGTCCGGCGTGACGACCACGTACCCTTCGGGCACGGCAGCCGCGAGCTCGGACTTCGAGACAAGCGCGAAGTCCTTCACGCAGGCGCTGCCATCGTAGAGCACGACCCAGAAGCGTTCGCGGCGCGCGTCGCCGATCACCGCGGTGCGCGCGCCAGCGCACGTCAGCGCGCACGTGGACGGCAGGCCGACGACCTGCGTGTCGCGCTTCCCGGCGTTGCCGAGTGCGAGCCCCTGGGCGAAGGCGAGCGCCGCGCGGATGCCCGCGAAGGAACCGGGCCCCTGCCCCACCAGGACCTGGTCCAGGTCGTTGACCGTCAGTCCGTTCGCCGCGAGGAAGTCGCGGATGCGAACCGGCCAGTCGGCGCTACGGGAATCCATGTCCGCGAAAACGCGGGCGAACACCTTGCCGTCCTTCGCGACGGCGACCGACTGCGTGTCGGTGGAACGGTCGATGACAAGAAGGTTCATTTACTTGCTCTTGGCGGCCTGCTGCTGCAGCCATGCCTCGACGAACGGCTGGATGTGGCCGTCCATGACGGCGTTGACGTCGGACGTCTCGACCTCGGTACGGAGGTCCTTCACCATCGTGTACGGGCAGAAAACGTAGGAGCGGATCTGCGAGCCCCAGCCGTTGGCGCTCTTCGCGCCGTAGAAACGGTCCATCTCCGCGCGCTTCTGGTCCTCGTAGTACTCGTACAGCTGGGCGCGCAGCATGTTCATGGCCTTTTCCTTGTTCATGTGCTGCGAGCGTTCCTTCTGGCAGGCCACCACGATGCCCGTGGGCAGGTGCGTGAGGCGGACGGCGGAGTCCGTCTTGTTGACGTGCTGTCCACCCGCGCCGCCGGAGCGGTAGGTGTCGATGCGCAGGTCCTCGTCCTTGATCTCGACGTCGATGTCGTCCATGATCTCGGCGACGGTCTCGACGGACGCGAAGGAGGTCTGACGGCGCTTGTTCGCGTCGAACGGGGAGATGCGCACGAGGCGGTGGATGCCGCGTTCGGCCTTCATCGTGCCGAACGCGTACGGTCCCTCGATGCGGAAGTAGACGTCCTTGAGGCCGGCTTCTTCGCCCGGCTGCTGGTCGTATTCCTCGATCTTCCAGCCCTGGTCCTCGGCGTAGCGCTGGTACATGCGGTAGAGCATCGAGACCCAGTCGCAGGCCTCGGTGCCGCCCTGGCCCGCGTGGAGCTTGACGAACACGTTGCAGGCGTCGAACTTGCCGCCCAGCAGGGACTGCATGCGGAGCTTGCCGAAGAAGCCGTCGGCCTTGTCGCACTCGGCCATCGTGTCCTTGAGCGCGGCCTGCTGCGCGACGCCCTCCTCCATCTCGGCGAGCTCGAGCATGACGGCGGCGTCCTCGACGGTCTTCGTCAGCGCGTCGAACGGCTGCACGTACGCGCGCTCGGCGTTCGTCGCGGCGATGACCTCCTTGGCCTTGGCCTGGTTGTTCCAGAAGTCGCCGTCGGCCTGCCGGGCCTCGAGACCGGCGAGCGTCTTGCGGCGCTCCTCGATCTTCACGTAGTCCGCCATCTCCGCCACGCTCTTCTTGAGCGCCGCGATGCGCTGGCTGACTTCCTCGACTTCCAGCAGCTTCTCTTTGACTTCTTCGGCCATGGTCAATGTCCTGTGTTAGCGAATTTCAGATTTCAGGTCACGGATCCCGGACGCCAGACTGCGGGCTCCGGAATCCGGGTTGCAGGGGCGCCCTACTTGGCGGCCTTCTGCGCGGCGGCCTTGTGCGGGCAGTCCGGGCAGGTGCCGGCCAGGGACGGGTCCTTGCCGTCGAAGCAGTAGGTGCAGATCCTGTTCTTCGGCAGGCCGATGGCCGCGACGAGGTCGTCGAGGCGCTGGTAGGCGAGCGAGGTCAGGCCCAGGTTCTTGCGGATGTACTCCACCATGCCCTTGTACTCGGGCGAATCCGGGTCCTGATACTTCGCGATGTTCTTCTCCTCGTCCGCCCCCTCCTGCTCGCGGATATAGCGGCGGGTGATGAGGTCGTAGATGCTCTTGGAGCGGGAGAAGTTGAGGAAGCGGCAGCCGTAGAGGAGCGGCGGGCAGGCGATGCGCATGTGCGCCTCCTTCGCCCCGTAGTGGTAGAGGCGCTTCGCCTGGTTGCCGAGCTGCGTGCCGCGGACGATGGAGTCGTCGCAGAAGACCAGGCGCTTGTCCTTGATGAGCTCGGGAATCGGGATGAGCTTCATCTGCGCGACGCGGTCGCGCTGGCGCTGGTCGCCCGGCATGAAGGAACGGGCCCACGTGGGCGTGTACTTCACGAACGGGCGCGCGAACTTGAGCCCCGCCTCGTGCGCGTAGCCGAGGGCATGGGACGTGCCACTGTCCGGCACGCCGCCCACGCTGTCCGCCTCCACCGGGTTGCGGCGCGCGAGGAAGCCGCCGCAGCGGTAGCGGGCCATCTCGACGTTGCGGCCCTCGTACGTCGAGGCCGGGTAGCCGTAGTAGACCCACAGGAAGGAGCAGATCGCCATCGTGTCGCCCGGCTCGACGACGGTCACGACGCCGTCGGGCGTCATCCTGACGACTTCGCCCGGCCCCAGGTCGCGGACATGCTCGTAGCCGAGGTTCGCGAGCGCGCAGGACTCCTGCACCGCGATCATCGAGCCCTCCTTGCGGCCGACGATCACCGGGATGCGGCCGTAGCGGTCGCGCATCGCGTAGAACGTGCCGTCGGACGTGACGAGCAGCAGCGAGAGGCTGCCCTCGACCACCTCCTGCACGCGCTTCAGGCCGTCGACCAGCGTATCCTGCGCCGCGATGATCGCGGAGACGAGCTCCGTCGGGCCCAGCGCGCCGGACGTCGTCGAGTACTGCAGCTGCGCGCGGCGGTCCTCGAAGAGCTTCGTCTTCAGGGCCTCCATGTTCGCGACCAGGCCGACCGTCACGAGCGCGTAGGTGCCGAGGTGGCTCTCCATCACGAGCGGCTGCGGGTCCGTGTCGGAAATGACGCCGATGCCCACGTGACCCTGGAACTTGGCGAAGTCCTGGTCGAACTTCGTGCGGAACGGCGCGTTCTGGATGTTGTGGATCGCCCGCAGGAACTTCCCGTCGGACTTCAGCACGGCCATGCCGCCGCGATGCGTCCCCAGATGGGAATGGTAGTCAATGCCGAAGAACAGGTCCGAGACACAGTCTTCACGAGAAACAACGCCACAAAATCCGCCCATATAGCCTCCAGGTTGCAGAAGCCGATATTCTAGCAAATCCAGCCCTCCCCCGCAATGCGGGAGAGGGGCGAATCCGCTAGAGGAGGATGCCCGCCTGGGGCTGGAGCGCCGTCGCGAGCGGGCGCGCCACGACCTGCTCCGCGGATCCGTCCGCGGGACGGAACACGAGGCGCACGTCGCCGCCCACGGATCCCGTCCGACGGAAGCGGAACGTCGCCTCGAGCACCCCCTTCACGCCGCCGCGCACGTGGTCCGGCACGGTCAGCACGACCCCGTCGCAGTCCGCATCCGACACGCGGCGCGCGGCCACGGGCGTCCCGACGGACGTGTCCGTCGCCGTCAGCACATGCAGGAAGCGGTCGTCCGCGGACGGAACCGGCGGCGCGACTTCGAGGCGCCAGTCGCCGAAATACGGGCCATGCCCCGCCTTCTCCGCGGTTCTGCGCGCATTCTCGAGGAAGCGCGCATCGACATCCCAGTTGCGGCCGCCCGCCCAGAACGCCTTTCCGGGGCCGCCGACCTTCGCGACGGACGCGCCTTCCGGCAGGAGGGTCTCGCAGAACAGGCGCCCGCCCTCGCAGTCGGCGCGGACCAGCCCCGTGGACACGGTCTCGGGTTCACGCTGCGTGTGCAGCAGCCATTCCTTCCTGTAGGACGGGTCCGCGGCGCCGACGCGGTCGTAGACGACGAAGACGCCAGGCAGCAGATGGACGAACTGGCGCACCGCCTCGGTGCACTTCCTCCCGTAGCACGCCGTCGCGTCCGAGGCGATGTAGGTGAAGTCGCCGTCCGTCTCGAACGCCTTCGGCGTCGCGACGGCGTCGTACATGCCGCCATGGTTGACCTTGCCCTCGGGACCCTGGTAGCGGGGGCCCCAGTAGGCCGGCAGCTCCTCGCCCGGCTTGTGGATGAGCACGACGTTGTGCGCGACGCTCTGCGCGTAGTAGTACTTCAGGTTCCAGTCCGTCTCGACGCCGCGCGTGCCCGAGTCCAGCGCGAGGAAGCCGCGGTGGTAGATGACGAAGTTGTTCTCGTCGTGGTGCTTGTGCATCCGCAGCTTCGCGCCGGCCGTGAACGTGCAGTAGGTGTCGTTCGTCGTCCAGCCCGAGCGCAGGATGAACTGGCCGAGATTCTCGAAGTGGCGCGCGTGGAGCGTCCCCTTCTCGAGCGTCTCGGCGGGCGTCGGCCGCACGTCGTCCGTGCGGTCGAGGAGGAACGGATACACCGGCCAGGGCGAAGCCAGGTTCGCGGCGGGGGACCGGTCGCGGATGGCCGCCGCCAGACCGGCGGCGGCGGGATTCGCGTCGCGCCAGAACAGCATGTACTGCGCCATGTGCTGCCCCAGCAGGCCGGTCGGCATCTCGTTGAGCAGATGCGGGTCGTCGCCGAAGCCGCAGTAGAACGGCCGCCGCGGATCGTAGGCGTTCGGAATCCACGTCCAGTGGATCCAGTTCGGGAACAGCGCGAGGCCGGGGTACTTCGGGGCCAGGTTCTCGCCGTACGCGGACCGGTACGTGTGCAGGAAGTTGAAATGCGCCCAGGGATAGGCGCCGATGCAGTAGCCCGGCACCGCGGAGGAGAGCGCGCCGTCGTCGCCCGCGCCCTCGTCGCGGAACTTCAGCAGCGCGAGGCCGCGCGCGAGGCCCGTCGCGAGCAGCTTCGCCGCGCGGTCGTCGCAGATGCCGTCGCCCGCGGCCGCGAGGCCCGCGTACCAGGGCAGCGACTCGACGCCGTAGAAGCCCGTGTTCACGCCGCCCGTGTTGCGGCGGACGATCTTCAGGTCGCGCCGCTGGGTGTCCTCGACATGCTGCATCAGCGGGAGGATCAGCGCGCGTCGTTCGGCGTCCGCCAGCGCCTCGAAGATCCAGTCGTAGGCGCAGAGCGCGAGGATGCGCGAATGCGAGTACCAGCAGACCTCGCGTCCGTTGCGGTACGCCTCGAGGTAGGCGGCGGCGCTGACCTCGAGCATCCGCTTCGCCTTGGCGAGGTAGTCCGGCTTCCCCGTGAACCGCCAGGCGAGCGCGCATTCCGCCGCCTGGGAGCCCCATTCCTTCACCGGGGGGATCGGCGTCGCCGCCGTGATCCGGTGGGTGCCGGACGCGGTCTTCACCTCGCCGAAGACGACCGGACCCATGCCCGAGCAGACGGGGTCGGACGGATACCGGTCGCACTTCCGCAGCAGCTTCGCCAGGTCGGCCTTCGCGGGGCCCTCCGCCCGTGCCTTGACGGCGGGCCAGGTGTCCGCGTTGAAGAACATGCGCGGATGGCCGGGACGGAGCTCGGCCGCGGACAGCGAAAGCACGGCGGCGAGTACCGCCGCCGTGCCCGGAACGAGACGTCGCGGGGACATGCCTTACGCCTTGAGTTCCGCCTGGAGGAGCGCGCGGGCGGAACCGGCGCCGCCGAGCAGCTTCACGAAATAGGCCTCGATGCGGTCCGCGAGGGACGTCTGCGTGAGGTCCGTGCCGAAGATCGACACGTTCGCGAGGATCCCGCGGATCTGCCCCTTGTAGGACGCGGGGTCGTTCCAGACGATGCCCGCGAGCTTCGCCTGCAGGTCGTCCTTGAGCGGGTCGGCCGAGACCTCCATCGCCTCGCCCCCGTCGTTGACGGCGAGCAGGTAGCGCAGCCAGCCGGCGATCGCAAGCGGGATCGCGACGAGCGTCCCGAGGTCGCGGCCCGTGGCGAGGTAGCTCTTGACCGTCTCGCCGAAGCGGATGCCGACCTTCTGCGACGTGTCCGTCGCGATGCGGCGCGGATCGTCCGGCATGAACGGGTTGGGCAGGCGCTCGTTCACGACCTCGTCGATGAACGCCTTCGGGGAGAGGATCTTCGGGTCGACGACGACGGGCAGGCCCTCGACGTAGCCGAGGCGCTTGACGAGCGCGACGAGGTCCGGGTCCTTCATCTCCTCGCAGATGAGCGTGTAGCCGAGGAGGCAGCCGTACATCGACATCGCGGTGTGCAGCGGGTTGAGGCAGGTCGTGACCTTCATCTTCTCGGTCATGTTGACCGTGTCGCGGTCGCAGAAGTAGACGCCGGCCTTCTCGAGGGCGGGGCGTCCGTTCGGGAACTTGTCCTCGACCACGAGGTACTGCGGCTTCTCCGCGTTGACGAACGGGGCGATGAACGTCTTCTTCGAGGTGACGATCGGCTCCATGCCCTCGATGCCG
>JAEDMN010000013.1 GCA_016302985.1 Kiritimatiellia bacterium
GCGGCCCCGGAGAGGGCCGCCCGCGATGTTTCTACGCAGAGATGCGTTTCTATCTATAGATACCTCTCTCAGACGATCAGCATGCAGTCCCCGTAGGAGAAGAAGCGGTAGTTCGCGCGCACCGCGAGGGCGTAGGCGCAGAGCATCCGCTCGCGGCCGGCGAGCGCGCTGGTCATCATCAGCAGCGTGGACTGCGGCAGGTGGAAGTTCGTCAGCATGCAGTCGCAGACCTTGAAGGAATAGGGCGGGTAGATGAAGATGTTGCTCGCGCCCGAGCCGCCGACGACGAGGGGGTCCCCTTCGGCGCGTTCGCGGGACGCGACGGTCTCGAGCGTCCGCACGCTCGTGGAGCCGACGCAGAAGACGCGTCCGCCGCGGGCCTTGCACGCGTTGATCGCCTCCGCGGTCTCCTGCGGCACGGAGAACGCCTCGAAGTCCATCTCGTGGTCCTCGATGTTCTCCGCCTTGACGGGACGGAAGGTGCCGGGGCCGACGTGGAGCGTCACCGAGACGCGGCGCACGCCCTTCGCCTCCAGGCCGGCGAGAATCTCGGGCGTGAAGTGGAGGCCGGCAGTCGGCGCCGCCACGCTGCCCACGTGGCGCGCGTAGACGGTCTGGTAGCGTGCGCGGTCCGCCATCTCCTCCTCCCGCGTCCCCGCGCGCTTCACATACGGCGGGACGGGCGTGTGGCCGAACGCGTCGAGCAGTTCGTTCAAAGGGCGTTCGGAGACGAAGGCGCACGTCCACATGCCGCCGCCGACCTTCCGCCGCAGTTCGACGCGGAGCTCGCGGTTCGGGCCGAACACGGCGACCTGCCCTTCCCGGGCGGGGCGGCCCGAGCCGATCATCACGCGCCAGGAAAGGACCTCCCCCGCGCGGTCGCCCCGCGCCTCGAGCGAATCCGCGTCCGTCTCGGGGGACACCATCAGCACCTCCACGGCGCCGGGCGAATCGCTCCAGGTGCCCAGCAGGCGGGCCGGGAACACCTTCGTGTCGTTCACGACGAGCAGGTCGTTCGGCGTGATGTACGCGTGGAAATCGGCTACGCGCCGGTGTTCGATCATGCCGGTGTCGCGATGGAGCACCATCATGCGGTCGTCGCCGCGCTTTTCGGACGGATGCTGCGCGATCAGCCGCTCCGGGAGCGGATACCAGAACTGTTTCGTCTTCACTTGGGATCCTCGCTGTGGTCTCGAACTAAAAGGACGAGAGTTAAGAGCTTGGTTTCCCCGCGCTCTTAACTCTCGGTCATCAGGCGTCTAGCCCTGGGCGGGCGCCTCAGTCAACGTCGGGCAGCCCGAAGTTGTCCGCCGAATAGCCGTCCTCCGTCTGGTCGGGGGCCTGGTCCATCGGGGCCTGGGCAATCGTGTCGGCATTGACGATCTCGAACGCGGGCTCGTTCTCCTCGGGCTCGTCCTCGGGCGAAATCGGCGGCGTGCCGAAGAGCGCGTCCTGCTTCGCCTTGGCCTCGGCGCGCAGCTCGTCCATCTCCTTGTCGGAGATCGGCTCGCAGAGCGGGACCAGCTTGAGGTGGTGGTGGAGCGGGAAGCCCGTGCCGCCGGGGATGAGGTGGCCGAGGATCACGTTCTCCTTGAAGCCGCGCAGCTCGTCCACGCGGCCCATCGTCGCGGCCTCGGTGAGGACGCGCGTCGTGTCCTGGAAGGACGCCGCGGAGATGAAGGAGTCGGTCTCGAGGGCGGCCTTCGTGATGCCGAGCAGCGCGGGCTGGGCCTCCGCCGGACGGCGGCCCTCGCTCATCATCTGCTCGTTCACGCGCAGGAACGTCTGGCGCGTGACCTGCTCGCCGTAGATGAAGTCGGTGTCGCCGGGCGACGTGATGCGGACCTTGCGGAGCATCTGGCGCACGATGATCTCGATGTGCTTGTCGTTGATTTCCACGCCCTGCAGACGATAGACCTGCTGGACTTCGTTGACCAGGTACTTCTCGAGTTCCTGCGGACCGGAGACCTCGAGGATCTCCTGCGGAATGATCGGACCTTCGGTCAGCTGCTGGCCCTTCTTCACGCGGTCGCCCTTGAACACGACGATCTGCTTGCCGAGCGGGATCTGGTGCGTCTCGACCTGGCCCGTGACCTCGTCCTTCACGAACAGCGTGCGCTTGCCGCGCGTCGTCTCGCCGAAGTCGACGATGCCCTCGATGCGGGAGATCTCGGCGGCGTCCTTGGGCTGGCGCGCCTCGAACAGCTCGGCCACGCGCGGCAGACCGCCCGTGATGTCGCGCGTCTTGGCGGCTTCACGCGGCGTCTTCGCGAGCAGCATGCCCGGGGAGGCCTTCATGCCGTCGCGCACCATGACGATGGCGCCCGTCGGAATGTCGTGGCTGTCGAGCATGGCGTTCGGCTGGCCGTCGGCGGACTTGCCGCGGATCTCGATGCGCGGGTGGAGGTTGTTGTCCTTGTTGTCGAGCACGACGAGGGTCTTCGCGCCGGTGACGCGGTCCGTCTCGCTCTTGACGGAGATGTCCTCCTCGAAGTCGACGAACACGATCGAACCGTGGGACTCGGAGAGAACCGGCACGGAGTGCGGGTCCCAGAAGGCGACCTTCTCGCCCTTCTTGACCGACGCGCCGTCCTCGCAGAGCAGGACCGAGCCCATCTGCAGCGGGTAGCTGTCGAGGCGGGCGCCGCCCTTCTCCTCGGGCTTCGACCAGATCTCGAGCGTGCCGTTCTTGTTGAGGACGACCTCCTTGCCTTCGTCGTTGCGCACCTTGCGGACGTCGACGAAGCGGGCGATGCCGTCGTTCTTCAGGATGATCTCCGGGGCCTTGGCGGTCATGGACGCCGTGCCGCCGATGTGGAACGTACGCATCGTGAGCTGGGTGCCCGGTTCGCCGATGGACTGGGCGGCGATGATGCCCACCGCCGTGCCGATCTCCACCTGGCGGCCCGTCGACAGGTCGCGGCCGTAGCACTTCGCGCACATGCCGTGTTCGGCGTCGCACGTGAGGCCGGAGCGGATCCAGATCTTCCTGATGCCGGACGCGGTGATCTTCGCGCACGCCTCCTCGTCGATGATCTCGTTCGCGGGCGTGATGACCTCGTGCGTCTTGGGATCCTCGACGTCGTACAGCGCGGTGCGGCCGAGCACGCGGCTCGCGAGCGTGGCCTTGACTTCGTCGCCTTCGACGATGGCCTCGACCTCGATGCCGTTGACCGTGTTGCAGTCCTCCTGCGAGATGATGACGTCCTGCGACACGTCCACGAGCTTGCGCGTGAGGTAGCCGGCGTCGGCCGTCTTGAGGGCCGTGTCGGCGAGACCCTTGCGGGCGCCGTGGGACGAGATGAAGTACTCGAGAACCGAGAGGCCCTCGCGGAAGGACGCGATGATCGGGCGCTCGATGATGTCCCCGTTCGGGGCGGCCATCAGGCCGCGCATGCCGGCGAGCTGCTGGATCTGCTGCTTCGAACCACGGGCCTTCGAATCGTACATCATGAAGATAGGATTCAGCTCGGTCGGGTTCGGATTCTCGGGCGAGACGTTGCGGTCGATCGTCTTCGAGAGTTCGTCGCCGACCTTGGACGTCGTGGCGGACCAGATTTCGCAGACCTTGTTGTAGCGTTCGCCCTCGGTGATGATGCCCTGCTGGAACTGGCCCTGGACCTTGTCCACCTCGGCGCGGGCCTTGGCGATCAGCTCGTCCTTGACGGCCGGGCGGATCATGTCCTTCAGGCCCATGGACGCGCCGGAGACGGTCACGTAGTTGTACCCCAGGTTCTTGAGGTCGTCGATCAGCTTCACGGCGACGTCGTGGCCGGCGACGCGGTGGCAGTCGAGGATCAGGTTGCCGACCGTCGACTTCGTCACCTTGTCGTTCCAGAAGCCCATCTGCTCCGGGAAGATCGCGTTGAAGATCACGCGGCCCGCGGTCGTCACGATCGTGCTCGGCTTCGGGTCGCCGTGCGGACGGGTGTAGGGCACCAGGCCGGGGTTCTGCGCGTAGCCGGGGATGTAGTCCGGGTTGCGGAAGCGGATCGGCGTCTGGTAGCCGATGACCTTCTCCGCGATGCCGAACTCGACCTCGCTGATGTCGTTGAAGAGCGGCAGGTGCTCGCCCTTGAAGTCGAACTTGCCCGGCACGCGGTTCTGCAGCTTCTCCTGCTGGCCCGGCGTCGTGAGGAAGTACAGGCCAAGGCACACGTCCTGGGTCGGCGTCATCACGGACTTGCCGGAGGCCGGCGAGAAGATGGACGTCGCCGCGAGCATCATCAGGCGGCTTTCCATCTGGGCCTCGATCGAGAGCGGCACGTGCACGGCCATCTGGTCGCCGTCGAAGTCGGCGTTGAACGGGGTGCACACCATCGGGTGCAGGCGGATGGCCTTGCCTTCGACGAGGACGGGCTCGAACGCCTGGATCGACAGACGATGCAGCGTCGGGGCGCGGTTGAGGAACACCGTCTTGTCCTTGGTGACCTCCTCGAGGATGTCCCACACCTGGTCGTCGTGGCGCTCGATCATCTTGCGCGCCGTGCGGACCGTGTGGCAGATGCCGCGGTCCTTGAGCGAGCGGATGATGAACGGCTCGAACAGGCGCAGCGCCATCTCCTTCGGCAGACCGCACTGCGGCAGGCGCAGCTCGGGGCCGACGACGATCACGGAACGGCCGGAGTAGTCGACGCGCTTGCCGAGCAGGTTCAGGCGGAAGCGGCCGGTCTTGCCCTTCAGGATCTCGGAGAGGGACTTGAGCGGGCGGTTGCCCGGACCCGTCACGGCGCGGCCGTGGCGGCCGTTGTCGAACACCGCGTCGACGGCCTCCTGCAGCATGCGCTTCTCGTTGCGGATGATCACGTCCGGCGTCTTCAGCGCGAGCAGGTTCTTGAGGCGGTTGTTGCGGTTGATCACGCGGCGGTAGAGGTCGTTCAGGTCGCTCGTGGCGAAGCGGCCGCCCTCCAGCGGGACGAGCGGGCGGAGCTCCGGCGGGATGACCGGCAGCACGTCGAGGATCATCCACTCCGGCTTGCCGCCGGACGTGCGGAACCCGTCGACCACCTTCATGCGCTTGGCGATCTTCTTGCGGTTCTGCTTGGACCGCGTGTTCTGCATCTGCGTCTCGAGTTCGCCCATGAGCTCGTCGAGGTCGACATCCTGCAGGAGCTTGCGGATGGCCTCCGCGCCCATGCCGGCCTTGAAGGAGTCGCCGAACTTCTCGCGGGCGTCCTGGTACTCGTCCTCGCTGAGGACCTGGCCCTTCACGAGGGTCGTGTCGCCTTCCTGGAAGACGATCCAGTCCTGGTAGTAGAGCACGCGCTCGAGCTCGCTCGACGTCTTGTCGAGGATGAGGCCGATGCGGCTCGGATTGCACTTGAAGAACCAGATGTGGCTCACCGGGACGGCGAGCTCGACATGGCCCATGCGCTGGCGGCGCACCGACGCGAGCGTCACCTCGACGCCGCAGCGGTCGCAGACCATGCCCTTGTTCTTGATGCGCTTGTACTTGCCGCAGGCGCACTCCCAGTCATGCGTCGGCCCGAAGATCTTCTCGCAGAAGAGGCCGTCCTTCTCGGGGCGGTACGTGCGGTAGTTGATCGTCTCGGGGTTCTTCACTTCGCCCTTGGACCAGGCGCGGATCGTCTCGGGGGACGCCAGCGACACCTTCACCGCGTCGTAGTGGGCCGACGCGCTGTACTGGCCGCCGAAGATCTCGCTCGTGTTGTAGGGATTCATTTCGATGTTCTCCTGTTCACGAAATTCCGGTTAGAGGTTGAAGCCGCCGATCGACGTGACCGCGGCCGGACCGGCCAGCGGGGCCGCCGGAACGGGGGCCGCCGCGGGGCGCTGGGCCTTCTCGGCGTCGCCGCCCAGGAGCTCCATGTCGAGGCAGAGGCCGCGCAGCTCGTGGATGAGCACGGAGAACGACTCCGGCATGCCCGAATCCAGCACGTTCTGGCCCTTGACGATCGACTCGTAGATCCGGGTGCGGCCCTGGACGTCGTCGGACTTGACCGTGAGCAGCTCCTGCAGCGCGTAGGCCACGCCGTACGCCTCGAGCGCCCACACCTCCATTTCGCCCATGCGCTGGCCGCCGAGCTGGGCCTTGCCGCCCAGAGGCTGCTGCGTGACGAGCGAGTAGGGGCCGATCGCGCGGGCGTGGATCTTGTCCGTGACCAGGTGGTGCAGCTTCAGCATGTAGATCACGCCGACCACGACGCGCTGGGCGAACGGTTCGCCGGTCATGCCGTCGTAGAGGACCGTCTTGCCGTCCGTGTTGATCCAGGCGGCGGCGCCCTCCTCCTGCTCCTGCACCTTGCGCGCGGCCTTGAGCGCGTCGTCGATCTCGCTTTCCTGGACGCCGTCGAACACGGGCGTCGCGGCATGGAAGCCGCAGAGGCGGCAGGCGAGGCCGAGGTACGTCTCGAACAGCTGGCCGAGGTTCATGCGGGAAGGCACGCCCAGCGGGTTCAGCACGATGTCGACCGGGGTGCCGTCCGGCAGGAACGGCATGTCGCAGCTCGGCAGGATGCGCGAGATGCAGCCCTTGTTGCCGTGGCGGCCGGCCATCTTGTCGCCGACCGAGAGGTTCTTCTTGTCGACGAGGTAGACGCGCACGCTCTTGACGACGCTGCCGTCGCCCATGAGGTCGTCGTCCTCCTCCGGCTTCGCCGCGTCCACGAGCTCCGCGAAGCGCGGACGGAACTGGCCGACGATCTCCTCGATCTTCTGCGCCATCGGGCCGTCCGGGATGCTGAAGCGGTCGTGGGCCTTCGCGAGCTTGCCCAGCAGGCCCTTCGTGATCTTGCGGTTCGCGGGGATGATGATCTCGCCGCTCTCCGAGTCCGTCACGTCCAGCTGGATCTTCTCGTTGAGGAGCTGGTTCGACAGCGCCGTCGTGAGGTCGGCCTCGAGCTTCCTGCGCTGCTCGTTGCGGCGCTTCTCCGCCTCGCGGGCGGCCTTCTTCGACGTCTTCTCGCCGTCATCGCCGGCCGACGCGCGCGGCATCTCCTGCGCCGTCGTCACCTTGACCGCCATGACCACGCCCGTCGTGCCCGGCGGGACCGTGAGGGACGTGTCGCGCACGTCCGCGGCCTTCTCGGCGAAGATCGCGCGCAGCAGGCGCTCCTCGGGGGAGAGCTCCGTCTCGCCCTTCGGCGTGACCTTGCCGACGAGGATGTCGCCCGGATGGACCTCCGCGCCCACGCGGATGATGCCGTCGGGGCCGAGGTTCTTGAGGGCGTCCTCGCCGACGTTCGGGATGTCGCGCGTGATCTCCTCGGGGCCGAGCTTCGTGTCGCGCGCGCCGCACTCGAACGTCACGATGTGCAGCGACGTGAGCACGTCCTCGCGCACGAGGCGCTCGTTGACGAGAATGGCGTCCTCGAAGTTGTACCCGCGCCACGACATGAACGCGACGAGCAGGTTCTTGCCGAGCGCGAGCTCGCCCTGGTCGGTCGCGGGGCCGTCCGCCAGGCAGTCGCCCTTCTCGACCTTCTGGCCGTGCTTGACGATCGGCTTCTGGTTGAAGCAGGTGCCCGCGTTGCAGCGGCGGAACTTCTGCAGGTCGTAGCGCCAGACGCCCTTCGCGGGGTTGTGCTCGAACCTGGCCTTGCCCGCCGGCAGCTGGCCGTCCGCGGTGACCATGATGAAGTCGGAGCTGACGTACGCGACCACGCCGTCCTCCTCCGCGCACACGATGACGCGGCTGTCCTTCGCGGCCACGCCCTCGAGGCCCGTGCCGACGTAGGGGCGCTCGCTGCGGAGCAGCGGCACGCCCTGGCGCATCATGTTCGCGCCCATGAGCGCGCGGTTCGCGTCGTCGTGCTCGAGGAACGGGATGAGGCCGGCGGCGATCGAGATCACCTGCATCGGCGCCACGTCCATGTACTGGACCTCCGCCGCGGGCTTGTCGCAGAACTCGGTCTTGTAGCGGCACGTCACGCGCTTCTCCGCGAACGTCCTGTCCGCCTTCAGCGGGGCGTTCGCCTGCGCGATCACGTAGTTCTCCTCGACGTCCGCCGGGAGGTACTCCACCGTCTCCGTCACCTTGCCGTTGCGGACCACGCGGTACGGCGTCTCGATGAAGCCGAAGCGGTTGATCTTCGCGTACAGGCCGAGCGACGAGATGAGGCCGATGTTCGGGCCTTCAGGCGTCTCGATCGGGCAGATGCGGCCGTAGTGCGAGGGGTGCACGTCGCGGACCTCGAAGCCCGCGCGGTCGCGGCTCAGGCCGCCCGGGCCGAGGGCCGAGAGGCGGCGCTTGTGGGCGAGGCCCGAGAGCGGGTTCGTCTGGTCCATGAACTGGCTCAGCTGCGAACGGCTGAAGAAGTCCTGGATCACCGACGAGAACGTCTTGGAGTTGACGAGGCGCTGCGGCGTGAGCGGACCCTGGTTCGCCGCGTCGTGCACCGTCATGCGCTCGCGGATCAGGCGCTCCGTGCGGGCGAGGCCCACGCGGCACTGGTTCTCCAGCAGCTCGCCCGTCGTGCGGATGCGGCGGTTGCCGAGGTGGTCGATGTCGTCCACCGTCTCCTTGCCCATGTAGATGCGGAACAGCAGGCGGATCGCCTCGATCACCTCGATGCCGCTCTCGTGCAACGTGCGGAGCTCCTCCGGCACCTGGCCCGAAAGGCCGAGCTTCTTGTTGATCTTGTGGCGGCCGACGTAGCCGAGGTCGTAGTGCGCCAGCTCGAAGAAGAGGCGGTGGATCATCTGCTTCGCGTTGACGGCCGTCGGCGGATCGCCCGGGCGCATGCGCTTGTAGATGTCCTTGAGGGCGTCCTCCTCGTTGTGGATGCCGATGCGGGCGTCCTCCTTGAGCGTCTTGATCAGCGTGCCGTTGTCCACGGAGACGTCGACGGCCTCGACCTTGGTGATGCCCGCCGCGGCGATCTGCTGCATGAGCGACGGCGTGCACGGGTCGTACTGGCGCGCGATGACGGCGTTCGACTCCGTGTCGAAGATCGGCTCCTTCATGACGAGCATGTGGAGGTCCTTCTCCGCGTAGCGCTTGCCCGTGTCGAGCGTGCGGAAGTCGTAGAAGAGCTTCAGGATGGACTCGTCGGACCCGTAGCCCAGCGCGCGCAGGAGCGTCGTCGCGAAGAACTTGCGGCTGCGGCGGCGCTGGTCCATGAAGCACCAGAGCACGTCGTTCGTGTCGAACATGATCTCGATCCACGAACCGCGGTCCGGAATGATGCGCACGGACAGCAGCGGCTGGCCGTTCGCGTGCACGGTGCGCTCGGTGCTGATGCCCGGCGAACGGTGCAGCTGCGACACGATCACGCGCTCCGCGCCGTTGATCACGAACGCGCCGTCCTCCGTCATCGACGGGATCTCGCCCAGGAACACGTCCTCGGGGTGCGCGACGTCGCCGTCCTTCAGCACGAACGAGGCGCGCAGCGCCTTCGAGTACGTCTCGCCCTCGTACAGCGCCTGCTGGTACGTGAACTTCGGCTCCTCGAGCTGGTACTTCACGAAGTCCAGCACATAGCGCCCGTCGTAGCTGGCGATCGGGAAGATCTCGTGGAAGATCGCCTGCAGGCCGCGCTCCTCGCGCTTGGCGGGCGGGACGTTCTCCTGGAGGAAGTCGTTGTAGGACTTCGTCTGGATCTCGATCAGATCCGGCGGCTCGTACGTATTCTGCAGCTTGCCGAATACCTTGCGCTCAGCTTTCATGGGCTTACCTTTCAGTTGGACACTGACACAATGAAACTACAAAACGACAAAGGAAATCAACGCTTTCCGCCGAGAATGAAGTGTGGTAAGCGACCACTTTGTTAACTGTTTCTTCAACGGAAGCGCCTATTATAGCATTTTTGTCCGAAAGGGACAAGGGGGTCAAAAATTTTCAGGGCGCAGGGGCGCGACGTCCCGTCGCGCCGCTAGGCCAGCAGCGCCGCGAGGCGGCCGCCGATGAACGCGAAGCGGTCGCGCGGGAGCGCCGCCGCGACGCGCGCCAGCAGGCCGCGGACCTCCTCGCGCAGGCCGGGCTCGAACCAGCGCCAGTTGAGGACCGGCGCGAGCAGCCGCAGCGCGTTGTACTCGGAGACCTGCGCGTACTTCACGAGCGTCGCCTCGAGCCACGCGAGCCCCTCGGGCGTCCACAGCCGGGCCCCGTTCGCGGCGAACCCGCAGTAGAGCGCGCGGCTGAGCGCGGGATGGCGGATGGACCACCCTTCCCGCCCCTCCTCCGCCGCCAGCTTCGCGAAGACGTCCGCGTGCGGGTCCGAGGCGACCACGCCCAGCCAGCCCGTGTAGCCGTTGAGGGACTTCCGCAGCCCCTCCCCCGCGGCCTCGAGCACCGTCCCGCGGTCGGGACAGTCCGTCGCCGCGAGCGCGCGCAGCGCGTTGAGCCGCGCCGTCACGTTCGCCGCGCGGTCCAGGTAGCCGCGGATCGCCGCCCAGGTCTCGGGCTCGTCCGCCGCCGCGAGCAGTTCGAGCACGCGGTTCTCCCACGCGCGCCGCACGATCGCCGCCGCGTCGAGACCCGCCGTCGCGGCGCCCGCGAGCGCGGCGACGAGGGACGGCGTGCCGATCGCGCGCGCGGCGGCCTTCCGCAGCGCCCGCATCTCGCGCACGTTCTCGCGCACCCGCGCCCGGCGCCGCCGGTCGAGCGAGTCCGCGGGGATCGCGAGCAGCGCCTCCTTCGCGCCGAGGTCCAGGGCCGCGTCCGCGAACACCTCGCGGTAGAGCGCGAGCCACGTCTCCGTGAACCCGCGGTCGCGCAGCGCCTTCATCGCCTCCGCGCGGTTGAACGCGTCCGGATCCGTGCGCACCTGCAGGGCGAGCTCCGCCTCCGACGCCTCGAACGCGAGCACGCCGTAGAAGCCGCAGCCGCGGTTCCACGACACGAAGTCCGGCTTCGGGCACTTCGCCGTGAACTCCTGGCGCGCCCCGTCGAGCACGAAGGTGCCGGACGCCACGTCGCGCCCGTCCTTCACGAGCGCGAACGGCACCGGCACCACGTAGTTGCCGTCCCGCTCGAGCGTGATCTTCAGCTCGCCCGCCGCCCAGCTCCACTTCGCATGCACCGTCGGGTGCCCCGCCGCGAACAGCCACGGCCGCATCAGCGCGCCCACGTCGCGGCCCGCCGCTTCGGAGAAGACCTTCAGGAAGTCGTCCGTGTTCGCGTTGCCGCCGTCGAAGCGGCGGAAGTACTCCCGCCACGCCGCGTCGTACGCCTCCGCGCCGATCAGGTTGCGCAGCGTGTTCAGCACCTCGGGCGCCTTGTCGTACGTGATCGCGTCCACGACCTCGTCCGGGTCGTTCACGCCCTCGCGCACCACGCTGCCCGCGACGCCGCCCTCCTCCTCCGCGAACGCGCCGCCCGTCCCGCGCAGCGCCGCGATCTCGTCCGCGCGCGTGAAGGCGCTTCCGAACTCGCGCGCGAGGAACGCGCGCTCGACGTTGACCGTGTAGGCCTCGTTGAGCCACATGTCGAAGACGCTCTCCATCGTCACGCCGCTGCCGCAGTGGCTGTGCTCGAACTCGTGCGGGATCACGCCGTGCGCGTAGACGAGCCGGCGGTCCGCGATCGTGTCGTCCACGAGCGCCGCCTCGGTGATGATCGTCGTGTTGCCCGTGTTCTCCATGCCGCCGTACAGGGACTTCTCCATGCAGATCGTGCGGTAGGTGTCGTAGGGATAGACGAAGCCCGTGACCTCGTGCTGGAAGAGCACGGACCGCTTCAGGATCTCCATCGGGATGCGCGCGCCGTCGAGGTGCCCCGGCGGCACGAGGTACTCGAGCTTCACGACGCGGCCCGTGTCGGGATACGTCACGCTGTCGCGCAACACCTCCCACGTGCCCGCGCACGCGATGAAGAGGTAGGGCGCCATCGGCCGCGGCATCTCGTACGTGCAGCGGCGGCGCGCCTCGCCGCCCTCCTCGAAGCGCTCGTCCAGGACCAGGTTGCCGTTCGAGATCAGATGCGTGTAGCGCGCGTCCCCCTCGAGCGTCGTCCGGAACGTGCACTTCGCCGTGCAGTCGTCGACGACGGGCAGGATGCGCTGGAAGCCGTACTGCTGGCACTGGCTCATGTACTGCTGCGGCGCGCCCGCGGGCGTCACGTCGCGGTAGATGCCCTCGAGCCGCACGTCGTCCGGATGCGAGACGTGCGCGACCGCGACCGTGAACGTCTCGCCCGCCGCGTACGCGCGGTCAAGGGCGTACGTCTTCTTCGCGCCGTCGCAGTCCAGCACGACCTCCTTCATCGCCGTGCGCGCACGGAGGCGCAGCACGCCCTCCGCCTCGACGCGGTCGGGATGGAACCGGATCGTCGCCTCGACATGCTCCAGCTGCGCGGACGGCCTCCTGAAATCGCTTCTCTTGTATTTCCAGTCCATGTGCCTGTTCCTCGTTGAACGTTGAACGTTGAAGGTTGAACGACGCACCCTTCTACCTTCAACTTCATATGACGGCGATGCCGAAGGCGAGGAGGATGAGGACGAACGCGAGCCCCCGTTTCCAGGCCGGGACGCCGCGGGACTCCTCCGGCGCGGCGGGCTGCCCCGCGTCGCGGCGTAGGATCTTCCGCACGCCGCGCAGCGCCAGCGGCAGACGCCCCTTTTCCGTGAGCAGCGCCGCCGCCACGCACAGCAGGGCGATGACGGGCACGAATCGAAACTGGTAGATCGTCTGCAGCATGTTGAAATCCCTCTGTCGTCCGCGCGCGGCCCGGGGCATCCGAGTCTTGCACGCCCGCGGCGCGGAAGGACAGATTCTAGCAAAAAAAGAGCCTGCCCGCCATTCGGCGCGGACAGGCTCGGCAGTTCGGGGAACTGCGGGGGACCTTACTTCTTCGCGGCCTTCTTGGCCGGGGCCTTCTTCGCGGGCGCGGCCTTCTTCGCACAGCAGCACTTCTTCGCGGGCGCGGCCTTCTTCGCGGGGACAGCCTTCACGGCCGGGGCGGCCTTCTTCGCCGGCGCGGCGGCCTTCTTCGCACAGCAGCACTTCTTCGCGGGCGCGGCCTTCTCGGCGGCCTTCTTCGCGCAGCCGCACTTCTTTGCAGGCGCGGCGGCCTTCTTCGCGGGAGCGGCCTTCTTCGCCGGAGCGGCCTTCTTGGCCGGGGCGGCAGCCTTCTTCGCAGGAGCCTTCTTGGTGGTAGCCATGTATCTGTCCTTTCGTTCGTTGACGCGCGGCGCGCCGTGAACCGGCGCCCCCTCCGCCCGTCTGCCGATATCATACGATAATCTTTCCCCTTTGCAAACAGAAAAAGTGAACAGGATGTGAAAAAACACAAAAACGGGCGCGGGGAAGCCCCGCGCCCGTCCTTATCGGCCTACGGCGAGTTTCACTCGCACGCGAGCACGACGCGGAAGCCGACGTCGAAGACGGTCTGCCACGGCTCGTACGCGAGGCGGTAGGAGCTCGTGCCGTCGCGCGGACGCGAGGCGTAGGAGCCGCCGCGCGCGACCTTGGGCGTCTGCGGGTTGCCGGCGTTGCGGCCGTCGCCGTCCACGTACGGATACGGGGCGTAGTCGGAGCGCGTCCACTCGCTCGCGTTGCCGTGCATGTCGTACAGGCCCCAGCGGTTCGCGTTCGCGCGGCCGACGAAGTTCAGGTTGAACCAGTCGTCCAGGAAGCGCTCTTCGTGGAGCGGATAGTTCTGGTCGATGCGGAACGGGTGGCGGTTGCGGATGTTGCCGCCGCCGTCGAAGCCGACGACCTGGAAGCGCGTGTCGCGGTCCGCGAAGTTCGCGAACTTCGAGAAGTCGTCGTCGAGGCCGCCCCACGGGAACGGCGTGTCCGTGCCGGAACGCGCGGCCCATTCCCACTGCGCCTCGGTCGGGAGGTTCGCCTTGACCTTGCATGTCTTCGAGAGCCACCGGCAGAACGCCATGGCCTGGTTCCAGGTCACGCGCACGACCGGCATGCGGCGGTGGTTGCCGACATGGCCCGGGAACACGTGGTCCTTGCCGAACTCGTCCTGGTAGCGCGAGTCGTGCTCGGGGTCGAACACGTTGTACTGCTGGTTCTGGATCTCCATCTCGGAAATCCAGAACGGACGGTCGATCTGCACGACGGCCTGCGGACGCTCGTCGGGATAGCCCGTCGCGCTGCCCATCACGAACTTGCCCGCGGGGATGCGGCGGAAGACGAGGGACTGCCCGTTGCCGAGCGTCAGCACCTTCGTCGTCACGGGGGCGATCTCGTGGATCGCGCCGAGCTGCGCGTCCGCGCTCTGCAGCACGTTCATCGGCCAGCCCGCGAGCTTCGGGGCCTCGGCCACGGGCGCCTTCGGCGCGGGCGCGACGGCCTTGACGACGCGGGACGTCACGATCGCCTGGTAGCGGTCGTGCTCGGCCTCCGGGTTGTCGGGCACGTTCGCGTAGCGCTTCTGCAGCTCGAGGCGGCGGGCGACCTGGTCGGCCTGGTCGGCCTTCATGAAGGGATCCTTCTCGCCCTTGAACGCCGGCGGGTTCCACTTGCCCCAGAACGGCGCGTTGAGGTCGATCCACTCGTAGAGCTTCAGCCAGTCCGCGTCCGCGAACTGCACGCCGTGGTGGCCCTTGCGCAGCATCTGCACGAGCGGGCTCGTCGAGGCGTGGTAGTCCATCGGCGGCAGCAGCGCCTCCTCGCTCTCGGGGCCGGGACGGCGGATGTACGGGTGCAGCATCCTGTACGCGCTCGCCGCGTCGTTCATCACGAGGCGCTTGCCGCTCTGCTTGTAGTCCGTGAAGCGGCCGACCTTGACCTCCTCGGCGCCGCCCTGGTCGCACTTCGCCAGCGGGGCCTTCGCGGCGTCGCCATGGCAGCACAGGCAGTGCTTCTGCACGACCGGGAAGAACTCGTTCGCGAAGCCCCACGGGCGGACGCCGTCGGCGTCGAGCGGCGTGATCTTCTGCATCTTGCCGGCGAAGTACTTCTCGTCGGCGATCGTGCGCTTCGTCTGCACGGAGGTGCGGTTGTCCTCATGGCAGCCCGTGCACGAGACGCGCTCGCCCGGCATGCCGACGATCCAGGAGCGCATGAGCTGCACGGCGCGGCCCTTCCCGTCGATCGGCTGCACGGAGACCGGCGTGTTCGCCGGGAGCTCGAAGCAGCAGCTGCCGTCCGCCTCGATGTCCACCGTGCCGAGCGGGCGCTTCACGTCCCAGCTGGACTCCACGCGGTCGCGGTAGTCGCCCTTGATCCAGCCCGTGGAGGAGTGGCCGCCCGTCTTGTGGTAGTTGTAGTGGTAGCTGAACAGGCGCAGCTTCTTGACCGTGCCGCGCGGGATGCCCGCGAGGCCGGGGCCGTTGTAGATGTCGGCGATGTGCACGCTGCAGGTCTTCTCGCCCGGCTTCGAGCGGTCGGGGATGACCGGCGGACGCTTCCGCGCGCAGAACGGAATCGGCTCGCAGTAGAGGCCGTCCTCGCACTCGGCGATGAGCGTGATGTTGTCGAAGCGGTCCACGAGGTAGAGGCCGATGAGCGCGTCCGCCGCATTCTTCACGCCCGCGAGGTGGTAGTTCTCGCTCAGCGGGTACGGGTGCAGGAAGTACGGCTTGCCGCGCGCGAACTGGTTCATCGTGTACGGGTCGGCCATGTCGCCCTCGACGTCCTTGCCGAAGCCCGGGAACTCGTGCGCGAGGCCCGTCCGCTCCTTCGGGAGGACCTTCGTCGGGATGCGGAGCGTGTGCTTCGCGGGGCCCCAGTCGCGGTCCGGCGGGTCGTACTTGAAGGGATAGGCGCGCGCGAGCGTCGGATCGACGATGAACATGCGGCCGACTTCCGCGCGGTCGTGGTGGCCGCCGCCGATCATCGTGATCTTGTGCGGGTCGCCCGGAATCGTGCGGGCGCAGTAGAAGAAGGTCGGCACGTAGGAGTTCGAGCCCCACACGGAGAGCTGGCCGATGCCGTCCGGGTTCATCGTCATGAGCACGCGCGACCAGTAGTGCGGCTGGTCGGAGTACTCCCAGCGCGTGTAGAGGATGCGGCCGTCGTGCGTGATCGAGGGCGTGTAGTCGCTGTCCTGCTCGTACGTGAGCTGGCGCACCTCGCCGGTCTTGCGGTCCTTGCGGTAGATGACCGCCATCGGCATGTTGCCGTCCTCGCAGGGGAGGAACTGGTACGCGGCCGTGCCGAGCATGACGACCTGGTCGCTGTTCGGCAGGTAGCAGCCGTCCCACCACTGGATGTCGTACTTGCCGTCCTCGGGCGAGACGAGCTCGGGCGTCTGGTACGGCATCTCCTTCGAGAGCTTCGAGAAGTCCGCCTTGATCTCGTAGACGCCGAAGAGGTTGTTCGTGCCCTTGTAGCCCGTGAAGAGGATGCGCGAGGCGTCGAAGTCCAGGTCGATGTCGCGGACGATCGACGTCTTGTCCGCCGGCTTGTAGAGCGGCGTGAACTTCGGGGTGCCGCGGAGGTCGCTCAGCACGCCGATCTCGTTCTCGAAGCCCGTGCGCGGCGCCACCATGTGGTTCTCGGCGTTCAGGCCGGTCATGCCGCTGCCGCGTCCGCCGAAGGCGCTGCGCGCGTTGCCGATCCTGCGGTGCACGCAGAGGATCTTGTCGAAGTCGAGGATCGGGTTCGCGAGCATCGCGGCGCGGTACGCCGCGACGCGCGCCACGGCGGCGGCCTTCGCCGCGTCGTCGCCCTTCTCGAGCGCGGACTTCGTCGCGTCGAGGTTCGCGATGAGCGCCTCGACCGCCGCGTTGTGCTTCGCGTAGTCGTACTTCGGATTGGCCTTCAGGTCGGCCATGCAGCGGCGGGCGGCCTCGGGCGTGAAGCGCGCGAGCTGCTCCTTCGCGCGCCGCACGGCGGCGGCGTCGGGGGCCGCGGCGGCCGCGGACGCGGCCAGCGCGAACAGCGCGAACAGGCGCAGAACGGACTTGGTATGGATCATGCGGTCCTCCTAGTTGGGAAATTCAAGCCCGAATTGTATCAAAACGGAGACGACGCGGCAATCTACGCCTGCCCGGGTTTCCGGGGCGGAACCGCCCCTTCACGGCCTCGCGCAGGCGCGGACGCGCGACACGCGAGGGCCGTCCTGTTTCCGGGTTGAGACCGGTGTCGTCGGCGATGAAGCCGCCCGCGCGGAGGGCGCGCACTAGACGAGCTCGCCGACGAGGATCTGGGGGTGCGCCTCGGCGATCCTCACCCGCGCCAGCTCGCCGGCCTTCACGGGGCGCGTCGGCTCGAAGACGACGATGCGGTTGCCCGAGTCGCGCCCGCTCCAGCGCGCCGCGTTGCGGAGGGACGGTCCCTCCAGCAGCACCTCGCGCACCGTGCCGACCAGCAGCTTGTTGCGCGCGAGCCCGCGGGCCTGCTGGTCCGCGAGCAGCACCTGGTCGCGCCGCTCCTTCTCCTCCGTCGGCACGTCGTCCGGCAGCGCGGCCGAACGCGTGCCGGGACGCGGCGAGTACTTGAAGACGAAGGAGTTGTCGAAGCCGGCCTCCTCCATGAGGCTGCGCGTCTCCTCGAAGTCCGCCTCGGTCTCGCCGGGATAGCCCACGATGATGTCCGTCGTCAGCGCGAACTCGGGGTCGAAGTCGCGCAGGCGCTTCACCGCCGCCAGGTACTCGGCGCGCGTGTAGTGCCGCCCCATCTCGCCGAGCACGCGGTCGCTGCCGCTCTGCACGGGCAGGTGCAGGTGGCGGCAGGCCTTCGGGAACTCGCGGTAGGCGCGCACGAGCTCCTCGGTGCACCCCTTCGGGTGCGCGCTCGTGAAGCGGATGCGCGCCAGGCCCTCGATGCCGTTCAGCGCCTCGAGGAGGCGCGGGAAGGCCTCGGTGTAGCCGCCCGGCGACGGCGCGTCCGCCTCGGTCCACGCCTTCGTCCGCATCCCGTACCGCAGCACGCTCTGGCCGAGCAGGCAGACCTCCTTCACGCCGCGCGCCGCCAGGGCCTTCACCTCCGCGACAACCTCGCGGGCGGGACGCGAATACTCGTGCCCGCGCACGTCGGGCACGATGCAGTAGCTGCAGCGGTTGTCACAGCCGAGCAGGATCGTCACGTAGCTCTGGAAGCCCGCGAAGCCGTCCGCCCCGCGCTTCACGTCCGGATGCGCGCCGAGCCCCTCCGGCACCTCGTCGTCGTCCGGCAGCTCCAGCAGCCGCCGCTCGCCCGCGAGGCAGCGCTCGACCAGGTGCGGAATCACGCCGAACCGGCGCGGGCCGACCGCGAAGTCGAGCCCCGGCACGCTCTTGAAGACGTCCGCGCCCATGCGCTTCACCGCGCAGCCCATCAGCCCGACGACCTTCACGTTCCCGCCGGTCTCCGCCACCCGGCCGCGCCCCTCCTTGGCCGCGACGAGGTTGCCGCACTTGCCGATCGCCTTGCGCTCGGCCATGTCGCGCACCGTGCAGGAGTTGACGATCACGAGCTCCGCGTCGCGCGCGTCCGCGGCCCGCGCGTGGCCCGCGGCCTCCAGCAGGGCCCCCACGGCCTCGCTGTCGCGGACGTTCATCTGGCAACCGTACGTGTGGATGTGGAACTTCATGGTGGGAAAGCTGAAGGTTGAAAGGGGCGGATTGAAGGCGGGCCGCTCCGCGGCGCGGACATGTCAGCGGGCGAAGCCGAGGACGTCGCGCATGTCGTACTTGCCGGGCTTCCGACCGGCGGCCCAGAGGGCCGCGCGCAGCGCGCCGGCGGCGAACGCCTCGCGGCTCTGCGCCTTGTGCGTGATCTCCACGCGCTCGAGGTCGCCCGCGAACATCACGGTGTGGTCGCCCACGACGGAACCGCCGCGCAGCGCGTGCAGCGCGATTTCGCCCTCCGGGCGCTCGCCCGTCTGGCCCTGGCGCCCGTAGCACGCCACATCGTCCAGCTTGACGCCGCGGCCCTCGGCCGCCGCGTTCGCCAGCATAAGGGCCGTGCCCGACGGCGCGTCCTTCTTGTGCCTGTGGTGCATCTCGACGACCTCGACGTCGTACTGCGGCCCGAGCACGGCCGCCGCCTGACGCACGAGCGCGAGCAGCAGGTTCACGCCGAGCGAGTAGTTCGCGGCCTGCACGAGGGGGATCTTCGCCGTGCACGCGTCGACGCGCGCCTGCTCTTCGGCCGTGAGGCCGGTCGTGCCGATGACGTAGGCCACGCCCTCGGCGGCGGCCTTCTCCACGTTCCCGGCGACCGCCGTGTGGAACGAGAAGTCGACGACGGCCTCGGTGCCGGCCGGCCACGTCCTGTCGTAGCCCTCGACGACGTCGACCTTCGCGACGAGCTCGAGGTCCCTGTCCGCCTCCGCCAGGCTCGTCAGCATCCGCCCCATGCGCCCCGCGGCGCCCAGAATCGCAACCTTCATCTTCCTCTTCCTTCCTTTGAAAGCGTTCAGTCCACCGGGCCGCCCAGGTCCTTCCAGGCCGCCAGGTACTTCTCCAGGTACGCGCCGTCCGGCTTCTTCGACTCCGCGACGACCAGGTCGCGCAGGAGCAGCTGCTCCTTCTCGTACTGCGCGGGCGTGAACGTCCCCTTGAAGAGCTCCACCCGCAGCCAGACGAGGTAGGTCGTCAACGCGTCGAACACGTTGTAGCGCACGATCTCGCGCAGCTTGCCGCCGTAGAACATCCCCGCGACGTCGTCGCCCGTCGTGTCCAGCTTGCCGGGGATGCCGCAGAGGTTCGCGATCTCGTTGAGCGAGCAGTTGTAGCCCTTGCCGCGTCCGCCGACGAGGTCGATCAGGTCGAACGCGTTCATCTCCCAGGGCTTGCCGGTCATCTGCTTCGCGAAGCCGGGCAGGCTGAGCCCGTTCACGATCGCGCGCTGCGCGAGGATGTGCATGTCGGCGCACTTGGAGTTGTAGCCGACGAGCAGCGGGTTCGCCTCGCCGAACTTGACCAGGTAGCGCCGCAGGATGTCCGCCTCGGAGACGGACGGGTCGCCGGGATTCTCGGGCAGCGCCCAGAGGTAGAGCTGCGCGCCCGGGTTCGTCTCGACGCGCACGACCGTCGCGATCGAGACGACGCGGCAGAGCAGGGTCTTGAGGAACGGCTGCGGATCCGCCTCCGTCGCGCCGCCCTCGCGCCACATGACGCGCATGACCTCGTCGTCCGGGACGTCCGCGCCCAGGTGGTAGAGGCGGCGCCCCGCCGCCACGTCGGGCGCCCATTCGCAGTCGAACGCCCAGACCTGTCGATACGCCGCCATCCCGGCCTACTTCCCCGCCGCGGCGCGCACGACCGCCTCGTACGCCTCCGCCTGCTCCTCCATGGACCGCACCATCTTGAACTGCGTGCGGCAGCGCACGAGGTTGTGGTCTTCGCAGGCCGTGTGGAAGTAGACGTCGCCCGCCAGGTAGTCCGTGAGGAACCGCACGCCGATCGTGAACGTGATCAGCCGGCCCGAGAACGCGAGGTTCGCGCGCTCGGCCTCGTTCAGGAACTTCGCCTCGGAGAGGTAGCCCTTCACGAGCTGCTCGAAGTACTCCTTCCGCGAGAAGACCCTGGAGAGGTCGCGCTCGTCCTCGGCCGCGGCCGCGGTCGAGGTGCGCACCATGTCGCCGAAGTCGTAGAGCGCGCAGCCGGGCATCGTGGTGTCGAGGTCGATCACGGCCACGCCCGCGCCCGTCTGGTCGTCGAGCATCACGTTGTTGATCTTCGTGTCGTTGTGCGTGATGCGCTCGGGGATGGCGCCGGACGCCATGAGGTCGAGGATGCGGCCCGCCTCGGCGCGGTGCGCGTCGACGAACGCCATCTCCGCGGCGACGTCCTTCAACCGCCCCTTCACGTCCGCCTTCGCCGCGGCGTCGAGCTGCTCGAGGCGCGCGCGCGTGTCGTGGAAGCGCGGCAGGATGTCGTGCAGGCGCGGCCCGGGGAGGTCGGCCAGGTCGTTCTGGAACTTCGCGAACGCCTGCGCGACCTTGAAGGCCTGCTCGGGACGCTCGATGAGGTCGTACGTGCGCGCGCCCTCGATGAAGGCGTACTGCCGCCAGGGGCGCGCATAGTCGAGCACCGTCAGCGTGCAGCGGGGATCGTCCGGGTGCTTGCGGCGGATGTGCTCCGTCACGCGCGAGATGTTCTCCATCAGCGCGTCCGGGTCCTTGAAGATCGACGTGTTGATCTTCTGGTAGATGTAGCGGGGCCCCTCGGGGCAGGTCACGAGATACGTCTCGTTGATGTGCCCGCTGCCATAGCGTTCGACTGTCGGTTGCATAGGCACTCAATTATAGCACAATTGGAACGCGCGAAGGAGGGGCCGCCCGGCAAGGGTATAAAAATGGCAGGGTAGAAGAGAATCGAACTCCTATAGGCGGTTTTGGAGACCGCTGCACTGCCATTGTGCTACTACCCTGCAAGGCCGTTCCTATCGGAAGGAACACGGACAGTATACCACAAACCCGGACCGCGGGACAACCCTCCGCGAAAAGATTTCAGGCCGCGAAGCCGACCGGGGGACCGGACTTGTCCTTCGCCGCGCTTTCCGCCGCAAGGGCGTCGAGACGGTCGGCGTTCGTCGCCTTCTTCTCCGAGAGGTAGAAGAGCTCCTCGCGCACCGTGCGGAAGTCGCCCGGCGTGAGGTTCGCGATGGCGTGCAGGCGGGCGCGCTCCTCCTCCGACAGGGCCGTCTTGAAGAAGCGGCCGAAGAAGATCTCCTTCCCCTCGTTCGTCAGGTAGTCCAGCTTCAGCTTGAAGGTGAAGCGGCGCGCCACCGCGGTGTCGAGGTTCGGCTCGTAGTTCGTCGCGCCCACGAGCACGCCGCCGAACTTCTCCATCTGCTGCAGCAGCTCGTTCACCTGGATGCACTCCCAGCTGTGCTGCGCGTTCGCGCGGCTGGCGAGCAGGCTGTCCACCTCGTCGAAGAAGAGGATGCTGCCCGTCGCGCGGGCCTCGCGGAAGATGCGCGCGAGGTTCTGCTCCGTCTTGCCCACGAGCGGACTGAGCACGTCGCTCGCCGAGACCGTCGTCACCGGCACGCCCAGTTCGCGGCCGAGGTACTGCACGAAAGCCGTCTTCCCGGCGCCGCTGGGGCCGCTGAGAAGGATGTTCATGCGCGGGGAGTCCTCGCCCTTCTCCTTCGTCTTCAGGAACTTGCGCACGGCCGCGACGACGCGGTCCAGCGACACCTTGCCCGTGACGTTCAGGCCTTCGAGGGAATACCCCTTCCCGGCCGTGCGGACCGCGACCGCCTCCTGCCCCGCGTCCTCCTCCTTCGTCCCCTCCGCGAGCAGTTCGGCGAGGTCCTCCGCGGTCATCTCCGCCGCCGCGGCGAGTTCCTCATCCGCCTCCGCGGCCGCTTCCGCCGCGACCTCCCCCTCGTCCTCCGCCGCTTCGACCTCCTCCTCTCCCGCCGGCGCGCGGGCGGCGCGCACGTAGGCCTTCGCCGGCTCGACGCCCTGCAGGACCTCGATCACGCCGGGGACGTAGTGGCGAAGCACCATGAGGGGCAGCCCGATCAACCGGTCCACCTCGACCTCGGGGTCGCCCCGCAGGACGAACGCCGGAACCGTCAGCTGGAAGACCATCTCGGCGTCGTCCCCGATGTCGTACGTGAGCTTGCCCCACCGCAGGTCCCAGTTGACGCGCATGAGGAAGTCGGACATCGCGGCCTGGCGCTTCTCCGGCACGTGGATCGGCAGCGTGAAGAAGCTCTGCACGCAGTTCTCGTCCACCAGGATGCGCCACTGGAACGTGTCGATGATCCCGCCCTTCCCGACAACCGTCCCGCGGAAGACGGCGTGTTCGTCGTCCATGCGTTCGGAATAGTTGAAATGGATGTCGTCCAGGAACGCGCGGACGACCGCGGCGTTCTGCGTCACGGCGGCGCGTTCCGCGGCATCGGCCGCCGCGTCCTTCGCCGCCTTCGCGGCCAGTGCGCCCAGCAGGCCCGTGCGCGCGGCGTCAAGCTTCTTCGTACGTCTCGACATGTTCGAATCCTCCATGTTGTTTTTCCATGGAGTATAACGCGCGGGCCGGGGGAATCTTACGGCGGGGAGGGGCGGAATTCCGGAAAATGGATCGTGGCGCGACGTGGGGCGGCACCACGCCCCCGCATCAGCGCGCGACGCGATCTGGCGCCCGACGGCCCCTCCCGCATCAAACCACGACGACGCGCGCCGCGGCGAAGGCCAGCCGGTCGATGTCGACCGGCGCCATGCCATGGTAGTCGATGCGCGCGGCCCCGGGACCGGCGATCAGCTGGCAGAGGCGGTTCATCGCCGTGGCGTCCAGGCGCGTCATCGGCTTCTCGCCCGGCACGAAGGGCCAGGCCGCCGGCGCCAATAGCAGCAGCCGCCCCGACGCACAGGCGTCAAAATAGCGGCCGGCGGGCTTCTGGAGCCGCGCAAAGCCCTTGTTCTGCATCGCGACGAGCGGCAACCCGGCCGCCACCGCCTGCCGCGCGAGGGCACGCTCGCCGTCGCTCACGCACGGGGAAATCACGGCGGCGCCACCCCGCGCGGCGGCAAGATACGCGTCGCGGCGGCGCGCATACTCGGGCGTCTCGACGGCGACCAGCGGCTCGCCCCTTCCGTCGCGCGCGATTTTCACCCCGCCGCCTGGCTTGGGAACGCGTCGATAGGCGAAATCGCGGCGCGACACCTGCACCTGCACGAGCGGCCGCCGCAGCAGAAAGGCATTGCCCAGCGCCGCGAACCACCCCCGGGCTGGCGCCCGTGGCGCAGAACCGAGCGGCCCGCCGCCGCCGTCCTGCGCGGCCGCCGCAAGGCGGGCGCCTCCGTCCCGCGCGGCCGCCGCAAGGCGGGCGCCTCCGTCCACCCACAGATCGACGGCCAGCGCCCGCACCTGGCGAAACAACCCGGGGAAAAGCAGCTTGACCGCCAGCCGGCGTGGGTTGTCATGCAGGTAGTGGAACCAGTTGCCCAGCTGGCCCTGGTGGAAGAGAATGCAGTCGACATAGCCGGCCTTGAACAGACGCCCCGCGCCGCCTTGCGCGCGATGGATCTTCTCGCAGCCCGTCTTGAAGCCCCCGATGGCGTTGCCCAGCGGACGAGCCATCCGGCGCGTCACCTCGACAATCAGGTGCAGATGGTCGGGCATCACCTCGCAGAACAGCGGGCGAATCTCCGGCGTGAAATCGCCCATGCGCAGGAAATGCGCGAGAATGGCCTCGCCCAGCGGCGTGCGCGCCACACGCGCCTCGACCGACTCGGGCACGAGCCCGCCGACACCCCGCAGCGCGTCGACGTCGACCCAGTCGCCCCGTCCCGCGCCGGCCACGCGCACCTCAAGCCGCCCCAGCGCCCGCGTGACGCGGTTTGCGAGCTCGAGCGTGATTTCATAGATGCAGCGCCCCGAATAGTCCCAGCCGCTGCAGCGGCGCCCCATCCGGTGCACCGTCTCGCAACGCCATTCGCCGCTCGCCGTCAACCTGGCACGTTTTTCCATCGCCTCACCTCCACGGGGACTACACGCCCCATAGGATAAGACGCACGAACGGGCCAAATTATTGTGAGAATCTTTGGGAATTCACGCGGGCGCCTCCGTCCCGCGCGGCCGCCGCCAGGCGGGCGCATCCGTCCTGCGCGGCCGCCGCCAGGCGGGCGCCTCCCGCGTCACCCGATGGAGATCTCGAGCGTGTCGCCCACGATGTCGAAGCGGTTGACCTTGCCGGGAACGGAGAGCCAGGGAGCCTTCGCGGCGAGGGCCTCCTTGGTCAGGACGATGTCGTTGCCGTTGACGGAGCACCCCGGCTTCCCGGTCAGGGCACGGCCGATTTCGCCGAGGACCTGGCCGACGACGGCCTGCGACCCGATCGGGCCGGCGGACAGCTTTTCAAGCGTGATGGCGATGCCATTCGCGTCCGCCGAGGGACGCAGGCCGATCGTGGCGGAAATCGGAATCGGCATGAACCCCAGCTTCTTCTTCGTCGCGACCACGAGCTTGCCGCCTTCGATCCGGACACTCAGCTCGGCGATCTCCGGCGGCAGCTGGGCGTTCGCCTCCGCCGCGCGCGCGGCGGCGTTCCTGACCGCCTGCGTGATCTCGTCGGACGTGAGGGAGAGGGCGAGCTGGCTGAGTTTCATGTATGGGACCTTTCGGGAGGAGAAGTTTATATAAACGAAAAAAGAATAGGCCAAAGGACCTGGTCCCTTTTACCTATTCCCTGTTACCAGAAACTGGTGGGCGCTACTGGACTCGGACCAGTGACCCCTACCGTGTGAAGGTAGTGCTCTAACCAACTGAGCTAAGCGCCCGACTCTTCCTTGCGGAAAGTGGATGGAATTGTATCAAATACGGAACGGCGGAGCAAGGGGGAAAATCGCCCGCGGTTATTTTTTGATTCTTCCTGTCGCCCAAGGGGGTTCCGGCTCCAGGCGCCTGCTACTTCTCGGACTTGTAGCCCGTCGCCTGCGCGTTCCAGGCGAGCAGGAAGAGCACCATGCCCACGAGCGCGAAGCCCGCGATCGCGCCGAGCGTGACGCCCCAGCCGTAGTGCTCCTTGATGAACGCGACGCCGATACCCGAGACCGTCGTCGACGCGTAGCCCATGATGCCCGTGAAGCCGTTCGCCATCGCGGCGGCCTCCTTCGTCGCCTGGTTCGCCGCGACGATGCCGATGAGGGCCTGCGGACCGTAGATGCAGAACCCCGCGCCCATCAGCAGCAGCGTCGCCTGCCAGATCGGCGCCCCGTTCGGCAGGTACCAGAAACCGAACGAGAACAGCGCCGCGAAGAGCATGCAGAAGACGCAGGTGCGCACGCCCCGGCCCTTGAAGACCCTGTCCGTGACCCAGCCCGCGAAGATCGTGCCCACCACCGCGGCCAGTTCGAACGCGATGATCATCAGGCCGCCCTTCGCGACGGGGATGCCCTTGAACTGCTTCAGGAAGGTCGGGCCCCAGTCGAGGAAGCCGAACCGCACGATGTACACGAAGAAGTTCGCGATCGCGATGGCCCAGATGACCTTGTTGCCGTAGACGAGGCGCAGGCGGTCGCGGGTGGTGACGGCGGGTGCGGGGCG